>JANPJN010000246.1:0-2463 GCA_031425515.1 Acidobacteriota bacterium
GCTCACCCAGAAGCTGGAGTATCTCCAGAGCCTGGGCGTGAATTGCCTCTGGATTCTCCCCTTCTATCCGTCGCCGCTCAAAGACGATGGGTACGACATCGCGGATTACGAGAATATTCATCCGAGCTACGGCACGATCGAAGACTTCGACCGCTTCATCACCGAGGCTCATCGTCTTGGCCTCCGCGTCATTACGGAGCTCGTCATCAACCACACCTCCGACCAGCATCCGTGGTTCCAGGCCGCGAGGCGGGCGCCGGCTGGATCTCCGGAGCGGGACTTCTACGTCTGGAGCGAGACGAATCAGAAATACCAGGACGTCCGCATCATCTTCACCGATACCGAAACGTCGAACTGGCGGTGGGACGATGTGGCGAAGGCGTATTACTGGCACCGGTTCTTCCATCACCAGCCCGATCTGAACTTCGACAACCCGGCTGTCATTCAGGCCGTGATCAAGGTGATGCAGTTCTGGCTGGACCGCGGCGTGGACGGGCTGCGTCTCGACGCGATTCCGTACCTCATCGAGCGCGAGGGGACGATCTGCGAGAACCTCGACGAAACGCATACGGTGATTCGTCAGATTCGCGCGGCGCTCGACGCGCGCTACCCCGACCGGATGCTGCTGGGGGAAGCGAACCAGTGGCCTGCGGACGTACGGCCGTACTTCGGGGATGGAGATGAATGCCACATGGCGTTCCACTTCCCCCTCATGCCCCGCATGTTCATGGCCGTGCGGCAGGAGGATCGCCATCCGATAACGGAGATCCTCCGGCAGACCCCGGACATTCCCGACAACTGCCAGTGGGCGATGTTCCTGCGCAACCACGACGAGCTCACGCTCGAGATGGTGACCGACGAGGAGCGCGACTACATGTACCAGGCCTACGCGGCCGATCCGCAGATGCGGATCAACGTCGGCATCCGCCGGCGCCTCGCGCCGCTGCTCGAGAACAGCCGGCGGCGCATGGAGCTTCTGACCAGCCTGCTCTTCTCGATGCCCGGCACGCCGGTGATCTATTACGGCGACGAGATCGGAATGGGCGACAACATCTATCTCGGCGATCGCAACGGCGTCCGCACGCCGATGCAGTGGACCGGCGACAGGAACGCCGGGTTCTCGCGCGCCGACCCCGCCCGGCTCTATGCGCCGCCGATCATGGACCCCGTCTACGGGTATCAGGGGCTGAACGTCGAGGCCCAGGAGCGCGCCCCCTTCTCGCTCCTCAACTGGATGAAGCGCATGATCGGCCTGCGCAAGCAATCGAAAGTGTTCGGGCGCGGCACGATCGACTTCCTGCCCCTGCAGAACCGGAAGGTGCTGGCGTACGTGCGGCGGTACGAGGGCGACATCGTCCTGTGCGTCGCGAATCTCGCGCGCAGCGTACAGCCCGTGGAGCTCGACCTCGCGAAGTTCAAGGGGATGACACCAGTCGAGATGCTGGGGCTGACCGAGTTCCCGCGCATCGGCGATCTGCCGTACTTCCTCACGCTCGGGCCGTACGCCTTCTACTGGTTCCGGCTGCAGGAGGCGCCCGCCGCCGTCACCGCGCGCATCGCGCCGGCCGGAGCGCCCGAGGCCTCCCCCGCCCCTGCCCTCTTCATGGGGGTTGCCTGGGACACGCTCCTCGAAGGCAACGTCCGCACGCTCGTCGAGCGCGATCTGCTGCTGCCCTTTCTGCAGCGGCAGCGATGGTTCGGCGGAAAGGCGAGGCCGGCGCGGGCCGCACGCTTCCTGGACTGGGGCGTGATCCGGCGCGGCCCGCAGCCGCTCTTCCTGACCATCGTGGAGGTCGAGCACACCGATGGCGGTCGAGACCGGTACTTTCTCCCGCTGACGATCTGCGGCCATGCGGACGCGAAGGGCCTCGAGGAGCGGGCGCCGCACTCGGTGCTCGCGAACATCACCGGCGCCCGCAAGGGCATCCTCTTCGACGGCTGGCTCGACGACCGCTTCGCCCGCACGCTGCTCGAGGCCATCGGCGCCGGCGAACAGACGGCGACGAAGCGAGGCACCATGCGCGCGGTCAGAACCCCGGCCTTCGAACAGCTTCGCGGCCGACCCGATCCGGACATTCGTGTCACACGGCCCTCGGCCGATCAGAGCAACACCTCGATCGTCTACAGCCACCGGCTGATCCTGAAACTGTTCCGGCGCCTGCAGCCGGGCGTGAACCCCGACTACGAGATCAGCCGGCAGCTTGCAGAGCACGCCGGCTTTGCGCGGGTGCCGGCCGTCGCGGGCGGCTTCGAGTACGCGCTACCCGGCGAGGCGCCTGCCACGCTCGCCATGCTGCAGCAGCTCGTGTCGAGCCAGGGGGACGGCTGGACACAGGCGACCCACGAGGTCCAGCGCTTTTACGAGGAGGTCGGAACGACGCCGCCGCCCGATGCGCCGCCAGCCGCACGCTATGCCGAGCTCATGGCGCTCCGCGAGCCGGAGGCCGTGGGTCGCCTCATGGG
>JANPJN010000247.1:0-5169 GCA_031425515.1 Acidobacteriota bacterium
CGCGAGCGCGCGCGGCTGGAAGCGGCGGCCGCGGCCGAGCGCGCCGAGCTCGAAGCCGCAGCTCGCGCAGAGGTCGCCCGGCTCGAAGCGGAGGCCCGGCTCGAACGCGAACGGCTCGAAGCGGAGGCCCGGCTCCAACGCGAACGGCTCGACGCAGAGGCGGCCGCCGAGCGCGAGCGCAACCAACGCGACGCGGAAGACGCGGTCACCGCGCGCGCCGCGGCCATCGCCGGACGCAAGCAGGCGAAGCGGGAACGCGCGCAGGCCGTCCGGGATCGCGAACGCCTGTCGGCCGAGGCCGGGGCGCAGCGTGAAGTGGAGCGCCGCGAGCGCGAGGCCGCCCGCGCCGCGGAGGCCGCACGGGACCGGGATCCGTTCGCCGACTTCCGGACACCGGCGGACGCCCCGGCGCCACTCCTCGACCTGATGCCGGTCGCACGATGGGCCAGGGCGCCGCAACCGCGCCCGTCACTTCGGCGCCAGATCGGCCACCCTCCGGAATCGCCGCAGGCGGACTCGGTCGCCGACGATCTGCGGGATCTCATGGCGGGGCTCGCCCTGCCGGCCCAGGTCGCGGGGGTCACCTACGCGCGCGGCTGCCGGATCCGGCGCGTACGGGTTCCGGCTTCAGTCGAACCGACGCCCCCCGCCCACGCCCCGGTCATCGTCTCGCGACGCGCACTCGACGAAATGCGCACGGCCAGATAGCGCCGACGATCGCAGAATCCGCGCGGTCACCTCACCCTGTCGCCTGCAGGATTCGCGTACCCTGCGCGCCGATCCTGCTCGCGGCCCGGGCCGGCGCAACGAGCGCCCGGCCCCATCTCCTGCAAGTTCTCTCGATCCGGACGTCAGCTCCCGGCCCACTGTCCCCTCTCGACGGACAGGGCAGGCTCTTTGCCCATCCATCTGGATGCCACGCTTCCAGGCGAACTGGCCTCCCGGCTCGGCGCTGCGCGTACGAAGCCGCCGCTGGACGGTCGTGGCCCGGACGACCTTTGCCGACTGTGCGGCACTTCGCCTGCGGCCCACGCTCTCCCGCTCCGAAGAAGCCGACCGCACGCTGCTGCTCCCCTTCGATCGTCCCGTGGCGACGAAGCGCGCCACCCCGCTCGCGGTGATCCGGCCCCGACGGTGGCTGCACGCACTGAAGAGGGCCGCGGCACTCTCGCACCCCCCGGGCGGGCTCACGGCGGCGGCCGCCTGCGACCTCCAGCTCCACCCGTACCAGCTCGAGCCGGCGCTCGCGATGTTGCGCCACGGAGTAACGCGAGTGCTCGTCGCCGATGCGGTCGGGCTCGGCAAGACGATTCAGGCGGCGCTCGTCCTCTCGGAACTGTCGTCCGCCAGCGACACGTTCCGAGGCCTCGTGCTGGCCCCGGCCGGCCTCCTGGCACAGTGGTCGGGAGAACTGTCGGCACGGTTCTCCCTGCAAGCAGAGGTCGCCGACGCCGCCTGGCTCGTGCGCGCGGCGCGCGATCTTCCGCCGGGGCTGAACCCCTGGACGCTCCCGCGGCTCTATCTATCGTCGTTCGACTTCGTGAAGCGACCGGAGGTCCTGCAGTCGCTCGAAGACATCCACTGGACCATCGTCGTGGTCGACGAAGCCCACGGTGCATCCGCAGGCACCGCCCGGCGCGCCGCCGTGCACGCGGCCGCTGTGCGCGCCACCCGCGTCCTGCTCCTCACGGCCACGCCCCACAACGGCGACCCCGACCGGTTCGACGCGCTCTGTCGCATCGGCGAGGCGCCGGCGGAAGGCGATCCGCTCATGATCTTTCAACGGTCGAGGAGCGACGCGGGATCGGCCGGCGCCCGGCGCACGGTGCTGCTGCCGATCCGGCCCACCGGCGACGAGCAACGCATGCACCGTCTGCTCGACGCCTACACCTCCTGCCTCTGGCGTGAAGCCTCGAGGCGAGGCGACGATCGCGCCCGCCTCGCCGCCGTCGTCCTCAGAAAGCGCGCGCTGTCGAGCGCGGGGTCTTTGGAGACGTCGGTCCGCCGACGGATGGCGCTGCTGGCGCAGCGAGACGCTCCCCTCGAGTACCAGCCCGGCCTGCCGCTCGCGCCCGATGCGGACGATTCAGAATGCCAGCAGGACGAAGAGCCAGGGGCGCTGTTGTCGGCGCCCGGTCTGGCGGATGCATCCCGAGAGCACCGCTGGCTGGCGTCCATCGGGGATCGCGCGCACGCGGCGGCGTCCGCTGAGTCGAAGATCGGCGCGCTGATCAGACTGCTGCGCCGCCTCCGGCGGCCCGCCATCGTCTTCACCGAGTTTCGCGACACGCTGCAACGGCTGTGCGCCGCCGCCGGCGCCGCGGGGATCGACGTCGTGGCCCTCCACGGCGGCCTGTCGCCGTCCGAGCGGTCCGACGCCCAGCGCAGGTTCCAGCGCGGGCGTCTGGTCCTGATGGCAACCGACACCGCATCGGAAGGCCTGAATCTCCAGCACGGCTGCCACGTCGTCGTCCATTTCGAACTGCCGTGGAGCCCGGCGCGGCTCGAGCAGCGAACCGGCCGGGTGGACCGCATCGGGCAGACGCGGAAGGTTCACGAGATCCTGCTCGTCGCCGACGACACGGCAGAGCGGCTGGTGGTGGCGCCGCTCTTCCGGCGCGCCGGGCGGGGCCGCACGTCCGCCCCGTTCCTGGGGCGGATCGCAACGGTGCTGGAAGAGTCGCGTGTGGCGACCGCCGTCATGGAAGGGCAGGACATTGGGACAGATGCGGTCGTCGGCGCCGACACCGACATTCCCGCCACGTGCTGCGTACCGGCCCCCGCTTCGCTTGGTGCCGAGGCTCACGCCGAGGTCGAACGCCTCCGCCAGCAGCGGCAGTGGCTCCCTTCCACACGGCCGCCATCACGGGCGCCGAGCAGGGTCGCCAGCGCGGTTCGACTGTTCGGGTCACCGGTGCCGCAGGGCGTGGTCGGCATCTACGCCGTCGCCCTCCGCACGGCGCTCGGGGCAGTCGTTGACCGCCGCCTGGTCTGCACGCACGCACGTGGCGCCACGGCCGCGGGTTGCTCGAGCCCCACTTCCATTCGCGCGGCGGCGTTGTCATTGCTCGACGACCGGGATGGGGGAGGACGGGCGGCCGCGCTGGCGAGCGTTTCCGACGGCTTGAAGGATGCGACCGCCGTACACCTGCGAGCTCTCGACGCGCTGGAGCGGCGCGAGCGCAGCCTTGCCGTGGCGCTGCCGTCCGCCGCGGGGCAACTCGTTCAGGCGGGGCTGTTCGACACGCGTGCACTTCACGCCGATCAGATTCGGCGTGCCGACGTGGGAGCGCGGGTGGACGCCTCCCGGGAACGGCTCCGGAATCTCGAAGGCGCGAGACAGCTCTGCACGACCTGCGACCTCATCGCGGTGCTGCTGGTGTCAGGATCGCGCCGATGATTGCAGGCCTTTCCGGATCGCTCCTGTCGCACGACGCCCTGCTCCCGTCCCTCGACAGCCGCGCATCCAGCGACGCCCGTATCGTTTCCGCGCGTTCGCGCCTTGTCGCGTGGCACGCCGCCGTGAACCGCGACCTGGGACCGGTTTCCGGACCGCGCACGATCTTCGACCGGGTGGCCATGCCGCTGGTGTCCGAGCTCGGGTTCTCCCTTGCTCCGTCTCCGTTGCACACTGACGGCGCCCTCGGCGCCGTTCTGCAGGCCGGCGCCGCGCCCGCAGCCGCGCTGCTGGTGCTGGCGTGGGGCCGTGAGCCTGGCGCCGCGTGGCGGGAGGGAGTGCGGCTGGGCATCGGACACGGCGTGCGGTGGTGTTTCTGGCTCAACGGCCGCGCGCTGCGCATCCTCGATGCACGCCGTACCTACTCGCGGCGCTTCGCTGAGTTCGACCTTGCCGCCACGATCGACAGCCCCTCTTCGTTCGAGATTCTCTGGCGGCTGCTGCACGCCGACGCCTTCTCAGAGTGTCCTGTCCCCGCCCTCGACCAGGCGGTCACCGCGTCGGACTCCCATCGCACGGCCGTGCGCGCCTCACTGCAGCGCGGCGTGCGCGAGGCGCTCGACTGTCTGTTGGATGCCTTCGCCCGGACCCGGCGCGGGCGCAAGGCACCGCCGCAGGCGCTGTTCGACGACGCGCTGATGGTCATTTACCGGATCCTGTTCCTGCTGTTCGCCGAAGCGCGAAGCCTGGTCCCTGCGTGGCATCCCACCTACCGCGCGAGCTATACGGTCGAGTCCCTCCGGCGTCAGATTGAGCGTGACCCTGGCGCGGGCGGCGTCTGGGAGTCGCTCCAGGCGATTGCGCGCCTCGCCCACGGCGGGTGCCACGCGGGATCTCTCGAGGTGACGCCTTTCAACGGACGACTGTTCTCGCCACTCCATGCTCCGCTCGCCGACACCGCGGTGCTGGACGACGGCCGCGTCCGGGCGGCGCTCCTGGCGCTGACCACACGGCCGGAAGGGGGCGCGCGGCGCCGGATCTCCTACGCCGATCTCGGCGTCGAGCAGCTTGGCGGGGTCTACGAGCGGGTCCTCGACTTCGAACCGGAGCGGCACGCAGGGCCGCCGCCGTCGGTCAGGCTGGTCGCCGGTGGCAGGCGTAAGGCCGCGGGAGCCTTCTATACCCCGCGTTCGCTCACCGAGTACCTCGTGCGCCGGACCCTCGCTCCTCTCGTCCAAGAGGCGCGCGCCGACGACATCCTGGCGCTTCGGGTGCTCGACCCGTCGATGGGCAGCGGCGCCTTCCTCGTGGCGGCCTGCCGCTATCTCGCCGCCGCCTACGAAGCGGCCTTGATCCGGGACGGCGCGGCGGCGTCCGACGACCTCTCTGATGCCGACCGTGCCACGTTCCGGCGAACCGTGGCCCAGCGCTGCCTCTTTGGCGTGGACATCAATCCGATGGCGGTGCAGCTCGGGCGCCTGTCGCTCTGGCTCGCCACGCTGTCGGCCGACCGGCCACTCACGTTTCTCGATCATCACCTCCGCGCCGGCAACAGCCTCTCCGGAGCGTCTCTCCGCGATGTCGGGCGCCAGTTCCCGTCACCAGGCCGCACACGCGGGCGGCTGCCCCCGCTCCCGCTATTCGGTGACGACGATGCGGATGCGGCGATCGGTGCGGCGGCCGCGACGCGTATCGCGATCGCGGTGGGTCCCGGCGACACCATCGGACAGGTTCGCGAAAAGGAGCGGCTCCTCGCCTCGCTGGCAGAAGGC
>JANPJN010000248.1:0-2390 GCA_031425515.1 Acidobacteriota bacterium
ACCGCTGTCGTAAAGACGCCTGGCAGCTGCCAGAACTTCCGCTCGACACCCCAGAAGCAGCCCATCCCGAAGACGGCCGTCTGGAGCCCCGCCGGAAACGGCGGCTCGAGCGGCGCGCCGTTGACATGATGCACCGGCGGCACCGGCATCCTCTCCGCCCTGCCTTTCAGCGCTTCTTCCTTCGAGGGGACCTTGAGCTTTTTATCGAACATGTGATCCTCTACCAGCCATCAGCTGTCAGCTCTCAGCTGTCAGCTTCCTGGCTTCTACCGACCGTTCCGAGGTCGAACATCGCGAGGTGCGGGGTCCGGCTCCGGACGTCCAGCGCCCCGGGGCCTGCAGCGGACTCGGAGCTGAAAGCTGAGAGCTGAAAGCTGAAAGCTGTGAGCTGAAAGCTCCCCTAATTCTGACTCACCAGCATCACGATCAGGAACGCCACGATCGCGAGCAGCACGAGCAGCGCGATTTTCCACGGGCTCTTCGGATACCGCCCCGCCATCAGGCCCGTGTCGCCGTTCACGACCACCTGGTAGCTCTTGCTGCCGTACAAATACGACAGCAGCCACACGGGTACCAGTATGTGCTTGAACGTCTGCGCGGAAAACACGGGATGGATCTCGAGGTTCCGATAGGTGTCGCCCGGGATCTCGGCGGCCGCCATCTCCGTCAGCTTCGCCGTCATCCTCTGCTGAGAATGCTGCGCCGCGTCGAGCAGGACGATCTGGTAGTGCTCGACCACGAATCCTGAGAGAAAGGCCGTGTCGTACGGGACTAGCCCGGGCGTCGGAAACGGCTCCACGCCGGCCAGCAGGTCGTGCGACACCCCCTGCGTCCCCGGCACGGGCTCATCGTCGAAAAAATGACGAATCTCTCCGGCGGCAGGCTCCCACCGGACGTGCTGGACCTGACGCGTCTGCGTACGGCCGTTGCCGTCGCGGTAGGACTCCTGGGTGTAGTAGTAGTGGCCGGCGTCCGCGGTCCACGGACACACGGACTGTGCGTCGAACGTCCAGTAAGGGATGTAAACCCCGCGCACGCGATCCACGAGCGCGCGACTCTTCAGCGCGCCGGGGGCGAGCCACTTGCTCGCGTACCAGCGGCGAATCTGCTCCCGCACCTGCGGCTCCGACACCTTGAACGGCAGGAGCCCCTGCGGTCGGATAGGAGCCTTGATCTCCGTGTAGTCCACGAGCGCTGGTGACCCGCAGAAGTTGCAGTTCTGCCCCACGCGCTCGGGATCGAAGACGGACACAGCCTTGCAGCTCTGGCACTGCACCGTGCGCTTGTCGGTCTGCCAGCCCCGCGCCTCTTCCGGCAGCTCGCGCAGCGCACGCGCGAGATCGTTCTCGACCAGCGCTCCCGACACAGGGTCCAGGGTGAAGGGCGCCGAGGTGCCGCAGAACGGGCAGACCAGCAGCTGCTTCGACGGGTTCCAGACCGCCTGCGCCCCGCAGGCGGCGCAGGCGTGCTTCTCGAGTGCGGCGATGTCGGCCATCGACCCGCGCTACTTCGAAAGGTATTCGTCGAGCGCGCTGCGCTTGATGCGGTACGACGCGCCGATCTTCTTGGCCGCGAGCTCGCCGGACTCGATGATCGTCATCACGTCGGCCTCGGGCACGCCCAGCGCCTTGGCCACGTCGGCCGGCGCCAGCAGGTCGGCCACAGCCCCGACGGCAGGAGCAGCCGCGGCCGCGGCGCCCGTGGCTGCCGCTCCGGGGAGCCCCTGCTGCTGCATGATCTGCTGCGCAATCGACAGACCCACGGCAAGCTCGGTCGCCATCCCGCCGGCCCCGCCCCCCTTCTCCATCCCCTGCGCCATCTGGAACTTGACGTAGTCGTTCAGATTTCCCACCGCCGCCATGCTCGACCGCTTGTCGATCGCCTGCTCCACTTCCGGCGGCACCGAAACGTTCTCGATGATGAAGCTCGTGATCTGCAAGCCGTACTTTGCCGACACCACGGGATTGATGAGCGGCAGCAGCGCCTCTCCGAGCTCGCCGTATCGACTTGCAACGTCGAACACCGGCACCTTCGCGGACGCCAGCGCGTCGGCGAAGATGCTCACGATCCGCGACCGCATGGTGTCGGCGAACTCGTCGAGGCGGAAGTTCTGATCGGATCCCGCGACTTCCTTCAGGAACAGCTTCGGATCCGACACGCGGAAGTCATACGACCCGAAGGCGCGGGCCCGGACGATGCCGAGGTCGTCGTCGCGCATCATGATGGGATTGGCCGTGCCCCACTTGTTGCCGGTGAAGAGGCGCGTCGTGACGGAGTAGAAGTCCGGCATTAAAGGTTTGTTGAAGCCGTTCTTCCACGACTTAAGCCGCTTTAGGATCGGAATTTTTTCGGTCGTTAGCGTGTGCTTGCCTGGGAGTAACGTGTCGCCG
>JANPJN010000249.1:0-7292 GCA_031425515.1 Acidobacteriota bacterium
CTGTCGGACATCGATCGCGACCTCATGTTCGATCGGCTCCCCTCCGACAGGGGCGTGGTGTCCCCCATCGCGCCGCCGGAGGAAGAACCGTCGGTCGAGGTGCTCGACGAGCTCGAGCTGATACGGCACGAGTTGCCCACATGGGGGCCGGGAGCGGTGGCCGACACCCTGCAGCGGGTCCGCAACGTGTTGTATGTGGCGGCGGTGCCGGACGTGCATCAGACGCCGACCGAGCGCTTCGTGGCGGCGGTCGTCTTCGACCGCTTGAAGCAGGACGTGCCGAAGCCCGACCTGATGAAAGCGCTGTACTGGATTGCGCTGCACCCGATGGAGGGCGACGACAGTGCGCTGGACCAGTTGCCGGCGCTCGGTTTCGAGAACCGGCCGGTGGATCCCGGGCAGGCGCGCGAGCGTGCCGCGCTCTACGCCGTCAAGCTGCTGGGACGGCTGACGGGGGCCATCCCCCCTCCCTGACGTCCGCCCGCGCGAGACGCGTAGAATGGATCCCCCATGACGGATCATCTCGACCCCGAGCGCTACCCTGTCGGCCGCATCGTCCGCAACCCCGGACCGCTGACCCGCCCCGAGCGTGACGCACTGATCGATGCCATCGCCCAGGCGCCTGCGATCCTCCGAACGCTCGCGTCGGGCCGCACCGAGGCCCAGCTCGAGACGCCGTACCGGGTCGGGGGCTGGACGCTGCGGCAGGTCGTGCACCATCTGCCCGACAGCCACATGAATGCGTACGTCAGGATGAAGCTGGCGGCGACGGAGACGGCCCCGCTGATCAAGCCCTATGATGAAGCGCGATGGGCGGAGTTGCCGGAAGCGCGGACGGCGCCGGTCGAAGTCTCGCTCGATTTGCTCGACGCGCTGCACGCGCGGTGGACCGCGTTCCTGCGCGCGTTACCCGAGGCGGATTTCCGCCGCACGTTTTCCCATCCAGACCTGGGTGACGTGTCGATCGACGACGCGCTCGGGATGTACTCCTGGCACTGCCGTCACCACACCGCCCACGTCCGCCTCGCCCTCCAGAAGGGGGACACGCTCACCCGACGCGGGCGAAGTCGATGAACCCCCGCTCCGGATCCGTACTCACCAGCCGCACGCTGACGCGGTCTCCCACGTCGAGACCCTCGGCCCCCTGCTCCAGCTTTCCTTCCACCGGCGGCGCATTCAGCCGCACCCACGTGCCCTTGGCGGAGGCCCCGGTCACGACCCCGTCGAACGCGTCGCCCACGCGCCCCGACATCCACAGCGCGGCGGCCGCCTTCTTCACCAGCCGCTCGACCTTGTTCGCGGCATCCTCCTGCCGCGTGCAGTGCGCCGCGAGCGGCGTCAGCTCAGCCAGACTGTAGGGAGACGCGCGCCCCTCGATCGCGGCCTTCAGCAGACGCTGCGTGATCAGATCGGGATAGCGCCGGTTGGGCGCCGTCGAGTGCGTGTAGTTCGACACCGCCAGCGCGAAGTGCCCAGACGCTCCGTCGCCGGGACCCTCGGCCACATACTCTCCGCGACCCAGCAGCTTCACGACGCTCAGCGACAGATCGCCGAACTCCGCCGGCGATGCCGATCGCCGCCCTCGCAGAAACGCCTCCAGCGCCCGCGCATCCGGGGCGGCAGGCAACGCCACGCCGTGACGTCCGGCCAGTTCGACGATTCGCGGCCACCGGTCCGGCGACCGCACCACGCGCCTGACCGACGGGACCTGCCGCTCCGCCAGGAATCGCGCGGACGCGCCGTTGGCCGCCACCATGACGCTCTCGATCAGATCGCGCGCGCGGTTCGGCCGTTCGGCGCGAAGCTCCGACACCTCGCCGCCCGTCAGGACCGGCTTCAGTTCCGTCCGGTCGAAGTCCAGCGCCCCGTCCATCTGACGCCTGGCGCGCAGCAGGCCCGCGAGCCGGTCCTGGAGCGCGATCTGCGCCTCCAGCCCGGGCACCCCGCCCACCTTCGACGGTCGTGGCCCCCCATTCCCGAGCCACGCCCCGACGCCGTCGTACGTCAGCTTCGCGTGATTGCGCACCAGCCCCCGATAGATCTCCGACGCCGTGACCACACCGTCCTCGCCAATCGCCATGTCGACGACGACGGCCGCGCGGTCCTGCCCCTCGTTGAGAGAGGTGAGGTCGGTGGACAACCGCGGCGGGAGCATCGCGAAAATGCGCGCCGGCGTATAGACGGACGTCGTATTCGCCCTGGCATGACGGTCGATCGCGGACTCGGGCGGGACGAGCGCGTCGACATCGGCAATGGCGACCAGCAGGCGCGGACGCCCTCCGTTCTCCACACACACTTCGAGCTGATCGAGATCGCGCGACTCGTCGTTGTCGATCGAGGACCAGGGGAGCTCGCGCAGATCGCGCAGGCCGGTGACGCCGGGCTGGCGGAGCCTTTCCAGTTCGGCGATCGCCTGCGGCGGCCATTCGGGCTCGAGTCCGTACTGCACCATCGCGCGCCGGGCGATCGCCTGCAGCCGTGCGGCATGATCCTGAGACATCGGGCCATGATAGCCCGCCGATCCCGCACGGGTCAGGTGCCGTCCGGTCGAGAGTGGCCCTCCAGGCGGGACGTGCCGCCTTCAGGCGACCGACCTGTGGCAATTGGGTGGCAGAAGGATGAAGAAAGCGGCCAACGCCCGATTCGTATGGATCTCGCCCGTGCAAATCACGTATCAACTGTGTGATGTCCGCCGGCTGCGCACGTGAAACCCGCCCGTTTGCGTCCGAGGTCAAGTTCCTCGTTGATGCTCCGACCGCCGTGCAGATCCGCGCGTGGATGCGCGCCCACCTCGACCCCGATCCACACGGCAGCGGCCCCTGGGGCGACGAGTATCAGACGACGAGCATCTATTTCGATACGCGCGCCGGCGATGTCTTCCATCGCCGGGGGTCGTTCGGCCGCGGCAAGTACCGCGTGCGCCGCTACGGGTCGTCTGGCGCCGTCTTCCTGGAGCGCAAGCTGCGGCGGCCCGGCGTCCTCGCGAAGCGTCGGACCCTGATCCCGCTCGACGCGCTCGACCGTCTCCAGGCCGAGGAGTCCGATCCCGACTGGGCCGGCGCCTGGTTCCATCGCCGTCTGCGGCTGCGCGGCATCCGTCCGGTGTGCCGGGTCACCTACACACGCACGGCGCGGATGGCCGCAACCTCGGACGGCTCGGTCCGGGCGACGCTCGACACGGACGTGCAGGTGGCCCGTGCCTCCGGCCTCACCTTCGACCCCTCGCCGGGGGTGCCCATCACCGAAACGCGCCCCATTCTGGAGCTGAAATATCGCCGGCAGCTTCCCGCTCTTTTCAAACAGCTGATCGCGGCCTTCGCGCTCGTGCCGCATCCGGCCTCGAAGTACCGCCTGGGTGTCGGCGCCTTGAAGGACGTGGACTTTGTTTGAGGGCCTGACGCCAGGCCCCGACGTGTTCGACCCGCGAGCGCTCGTGGCCCTCGTCGTCCGGCTGCTGATCGCGCTCCTCCTCGGCCGCCTGGTCGCCGTCATCTACCGGCGCAGCCGGCCGATGGGCGACGAGGCGGAATCCTTCGTCGTCACGCTCGTCCTGCTGACCGTGCTCATCGCGATGGTGACGCAGGTGATTGGCGACAACGTCGCGCGCGCCTTCAGCCTCGTGGGGGCGCTGTCGATCGTCCGCTTCCGGACGGTCGTGCGCGACACGCAGGACACGGCGTACGTGATCTTCGCCGTCGCCATCGGTATGGCGGTCGGCGCGAACCATCCGGCCGTGGCCGTCTGCGGCCTCGCGGTCATGGCATTTGCCGCGCTCGTCGTGATGCGGACCCCTCCCGGCGCCGCGCACGCCGCGGCCGCGAACGAGCCGCTGCCCTTCGTGCTCACGGTACGCGTCGCCCTCGGTCAGGATCCGGACGTCGTCGTCGGCTCCACGCTCGACCGGCACCTCGCGGTGAGACGCCTCGATGCCGTCGGGACCACGCGGCAGGGGCTGGCGATCGAAGCGGTGTACGCCGCATCGCTGCGCCCCGGCGAGTCGCCCGGGAATCTCATCAACCTGCTCCATGGCATCGACACGGTGCAGTCGGCCGCTCTGCGGCGCGCCGACACCCCCGACGCCTGATAGAACAAGGACGAGGCATTTCATGAACACCAGGCTTGACACCGGGCGCAGCCATCGCCGTTTCGGCAGCAGGACGCGCGCCCTGTCCGTGATCGCGGGCGGGCTCGCCGTGCTGTCGGTCGGCATCGCGGCCCAGCGCGGCTTCGGCCCCATGCAGCAGGACCGCAAGGTCGTCGCCCAGTTCGACAAGAACAGCGACAAGCGCCTCGACACGGTCGAGCGCAAGGCTGCGCGCGAGTGGCTCGCGACGCAGCCCTCCGGCGGCTTCGGCCGGGGAGGCTTTGGACGCGGCGGCGCCACGGCGCCCGCCACCCCGGGACGCACGCTGCGGCCAGCCGATGTGAAGAGCTACCCGGCGAGCGTGCCCCTCTACGACCCGAACACGATTCGCACGTTGTTCCTGCAGTTCGAGGCGACCGACTGGGAGCAGGAGCTTGCGGCATTCAACAACACCGACGTCGAGGTGCCCGCCACCGCCGTGGTGGACGGCCAGACCTTCAAGGATGTCGGCGTCCACTTCCGGGGCATGTCGTCGTACTTCATGGTGCCGGAGGGACGGAAGCGCTCGCTCAACGTCTCGTTCGACTTCGTGCACGATGCCCAGGTCCTCGGCGGCTACAAGACGCTGAATCTGCTCAACAGCAACGGTGATCCGACGTTCCTCCGGGGCCTCCTCTACACCGAGATCGCCTCGCACTACATCCCCATCCCGAAGATGAATTACCTGCGCGTGGTCATCAACGGAGAGAGCTGGGGGCCCTATCTGAGCGCGCAGCAGTTCAACAAGGACTTCACGCGCGACTTCTTCAAGAGCACGAAGGGCGCGCGCTGGAAAGTACCGGGGAGCCCCGGAGGCCGGGCCGGCTTCAACTATCTCGGGGAGAACGCCGCCGACTACAAGGCGCTCTACGAGATCACGTCGAAGGACGACCCTCGCGCCTGGGCGGATCTGATCCGCATGTTCAAGGTGCTCCACGAGACACCGGCCGACAAGCTGACGGCGGCCCTCACGCCATTGCTCGACATCGACGGCGCGCTGAAGTTCCTGGCGCTCGACGTGGCGCTCGTGAACACCGACGGCTTCTGGACGCGCGCCAGCGATTACAGCCTCTATCAGGACGAGAAGGGGATGTTCCACATCATCCCGCACGACGTGAACGAGGCGCTCGGAATCTCTGAAGGCGGCGGCGGACGCCGCGGCGGAGGGCCGCCTCCCGGATTTCCCCCACCCGGAGGACCCGAAGGACCAGGCGGCCCAGACGTCGCGCGCGGAGGACCCGGCGGGGGTCCCGGCGGCATGCGTGGCGGACCAGGCGGCCGCGGAGGCCCGGATCTCGATCCCCTCGTCGGCATGGACGACGCGGGCAAGGCGCTGCGGTCGAAGCTGCTCGCCGTCCCGGCGTTGCGGGAGAAATATCTGGGCTACGTGCGCGATATCGCGGACCGCTGGCTGGACTGGAAGACGCTTGGTCCCGTCGCGCAGAAGTATCACACGCTGATCGCGGACGACGTGCGCGCCGACACCAGGAAGATCTACAGCACGGAGGCGTTCGACACGGCGCTGACGGGCGGACTGAAAACCTTCGCCGACGCGCGGCGGGCGTTTCTCCTGAAGACGATTCCGGCACCGGCGCGCGCGTCCCGCGTGCCCTGACCGCGGCCTCAGCGCTCGGCGATCGCGTAGAGGAACCGGTGCCCCCGGAGGAACATTTCGCGTCCCACGAGCGCCGGTGATGCGTCGAAGCCGTCGGAGAGCCGGTTCTGCGCCAGCACCTCGAACGCCGGCCCGTGCTTCAGCACGATCGTCGCTCCCTCACGCGAGGTGATGTAGACGCGTCCGGCGGCCCCGACCGGCGACGAAAACACCTCCGCCGAGGACGGCAGCCGCTGGAGCTGGAAGTGCGGCTTCCCGGTGGCGGCGTCGTACGCCGAGAGGATGCCGGTGTTCGCCTTGAGGAAATACAGGATCCCGTCAGCCAGCAGCGGCGACGGCACGTACGGCGTATCGCGGTCGAGCGTCCAGGCGACCGCGGGGGTGCCGGTGATGTCCCCCTTTGCGCTGCCGAACCGGATCGCTTTCAGACTGTTCCCCCGGAAGCCGCTCATCAGGTACACGAGCGTGTCGTCGGCCAGTGGCGACGGAATCGGATTCATCGTCAGGCCGGCCGAATGCCACACCACGGCGCCGGTCTCGACGTCGTAGCTCTGGATCTGCTTCATCCCCGGCACGACGACCTGCGCGCGGCCGCCCGCCTGCAGAATCAGTGGGGTCGCCCAGGTGTCGATCTCGTCGCGCTTCTGGCGCCACACTTCGCGGCCGGTCCTGGCATCGAGTGCGGTGATGAACGATCCGCCCGTGTGATCCCAGACGACGATCAGACGGTTGCCGTGGAGGACCGGCGTGCTGCCTTCGCCGAACTGGTTGCGCATCGCCTTGTCGCCGAGGTCGGTCTGCCAGAGGAGCGTGCCGGCCATGTCGTACGCGTACAGGCCGCGCGACTCGAACGATGCGACGACGATCTCACCGTTGGTGAGGGCGGAGCTCGATGCCCAGGTGCCGAAGTCGGGGTGTGCCGTCTCGTGCGGCGCCTCCTCGCGCGCCGTCCGTTCCCACACCGTGCGTCCGGTGGCGCGGTCGATCGCCATCACCTGGAACCTGTGGGGCGAGGGAGCGTTGCCCCGGGGCGCGTGGGAGGCGTCCAGCGTGGCGCCGGACGGAATCGCCGTCAGGAGAAAGAGTCGATCGCCCCAGACGACGGGCGACGCGGATCCCCGGCCCGGGATCTCGACTTTCCATTTGATGTTTTTCGTATCGCTCCACTCGAGCGGGGGCGTGGCGGTCTTCGACGCGCCCGTGGCGTGGGGCCCGCGCCACTGCGGCCAGAAGCGATCGGCCGCCGATGCGCCGCCCCCCTGGAGTCGGGCACCTTGCGTGGCCACCGCAGCGGGTGCGGCGAGCGCGCCGGTACCTGAAGCGAGTGCCCCGATGCCTGGTGCGAGCACGGGCGGGGCCGCGAGCCAGTCGGGCACCAGCACGACCGATCCGAGCAGCGCGAGCACGCATCCGACATGAAAGAGGGGCATGCCCGGTTGTAGCACGCCCCCCTCTCATCCCGCAATGCGATGGCGCGTCAGCGATCGGCCGGCAGACTGACGTTGACCGTCGCCGTTTCGCCGGCCCTGACCGTGACCGTGGAGGTGAACGGCC
>JANPJN010000250.1:0-3565 GCA_031425515.1 Acidobacteriota bacterium
CGAGCGGTCGATCGTTCTGGTCCGCCGCACAGGGCCCTCCCGCTGGGACGGGCGATGCGAGTCCACACCCTCGGGGCTGGGAGCCACGGCCGGCGCAGCGGGCTTCAGATGCGCGAGCGCCGATCGCACGGTGAGGCTGCCCCCGAATCCCACGAGCCCCGCGATTGGAAACACCAGAACGGCCAGCAGCAGTCTTCTCGGCCGAGTCTCGCGCGCGTTCCGTGCGTCCATGGTGCCTCCGTATCCTGCCGATGTGGTGACTCGCGCAGAGAGGTCGATCGGACCTCGCCTCGCGTGTTCATCTGACATCTGCCTATGAGACGCAATTGCCATGTCGCCGTCGCGTCAGGTCCGTGACAAGACTGTGACATCGCGCATCCCCCGGCAGCCATTCGCCTTCGCCCCGCGCGTCTGAAACGAACCGCCGCAGAGGTGCGTATCCCCTGTGCATGCGACACACGCCTGGTGGCAGCCTGAGGATGACGCGGCTTGCCGCGATCGTTCTGGCGGGAGCCACGCTGCCGACGGCATTCGCGCCACCTGTGCAGGGACGCGCCGGGCAAACGACGGAAGCCCGCGCCTGCGTCCTCAGCGGCCGCGCGATGGCGGCGACTCGGCCGCTCCCCGGGGTCGCCATCGTCGTCAAGGCCTCGGGCACGCTGACCGCGGCGACCTCGACCGACGTGGACGGCACATACCGCCTCACGCTGCCGCCGGGTGCCTACGACGTCTCCGCCGAGCTGACGGGATTCGCGATGGCGATCATCCCGGTCTCGGTGGCGGACGGCGCCTCGTGTGCGCAGCGCCTTGATTTTCCGCTCGCGCTGGCGCCGCGCTCGGCGGCAACGGCGTCGGTCGGTGCAGGTGCTCCGGCAGCCCAGGGGACCACGCCCGCACAGAACGGTCGCGGCGCAGCGCCCGGCACACCGCAGGCCGGGGCGAATCGGTTCGCAACGCTGACCGTTCAGGCCCAGGCGGCGCTCGCGATGCCCGCAGATGAGGAACCGGATGCGGTGGCGGGGCTGCTCCTGCCGCCAGGATTCTCGACCGAGGGGCCCACACAGGCGCTGGCCGTCAACGGGACGATGGCGAGCCTCGATCGCGGGATGCTGAACGACCGGCTCGACGCGATCGGGCGCGGGGAGTTCGATCCGGCCACCGGTGAGTTCGGGCAGGGCTTCGGCCCCGGAGGCCGCGGCGGGTTCGGGGGTCAGGGTGGCCCAGGCGGCGGACCGGGCGGCGGCGGACGCGGGGGCGGGGGTGCCGGCGGCGGGCCGGGGGGCTTCGTGCTCGGCGGCCGAGGGCGGTCGCAGAATGCGTTCAACGCCCAGTCGAATTACTCGTTCGGCGGATCCGCGCTCGACAGCGCCCCGTATCAATTGCGCCCGGGATCGGATGCGCAGCAGCGTCCGTACTCGCGTCAGTCGTTCGGCGTGACCGTCGGAGGTCCCGTGCGCATCAGGGGGCTGTACCGGGGCGACCGGCGCACCACGTTCACCGCGAGCTACAAGGGCACGCGCGGCGGCGACCTGTTCGACCAGTACGCGACCGTGCCGGACCAGGCCATGCGCGGAGGGGACTTCAGAAGTACGACGGCGCAACTGATCGACCCTGCCTCGGGGACGGCGTTTGCGGGCAACCAGATTCCCGCTGGACGCCTGAGCGCGGCATCGCTGGCGCTCCTCCGCTTCATTCCGCTCCCCAATCTCGACGGGGCCAGCCGCAACTTCCACTACGTGGCCACCAACACCGCGTCGGCCGACGGGGTCAACCTTCGCGTCACGCACAACTTCACCCCCGGCGTCGCCGGACGAGGGGCGGGGGGCCGGGGCGGCGCCGGCGGGGGCGCGCGCGGGGCCGGAGGGCGCGGCGGCCGCGGCCAGCAGCAGGGCACCAGCGTCGTGCTGACGTCGCAACTGCAATATCGCCGCACGGGCAACGAGCAGAACAACGTGTTCCCCTCGCTGGCCGGGCAGACCACGGGGTCGAGTCTGTCGGTGCCGCTCGGACTCAACGTCCAGCACCGCCGCACCACGCACGCCTTCACGCTGAACTATTCGCGCACGGTGTCGCAGGGGGCGAATCTCTACGCGTTCACCGAAGACGTCGCGGGCGGGGCCGGCATCGCCGGCGTCTCACGGGATCCGTTCGACTGGGGCGTACCGCAACTGTCCTTCTCCAGTTTCTCGAGCGTTCGCGACGCGACGCCGTCACGCCGCTCGGACCAGCGCCTCTCGGTGGGGTATGGCTGGACCCGGCCGATCACCACGAAACACACGCTGCGCGCGGGCGGCGACGTACGCGTGGATGCCTCCGAGAACCGGACGGACGCGGTAGCCCGCGGCGCGTTCGTCTTCACCGGTCTCTACTCTGCCGGCGGCTCGGCGGCGGTGCGCGGCGGAGGCTACGACTTCGCCGACTTCCTGCTCGGCCTGCCGCAGCAGGCCACGCTCCAGTACGGCCCCGGGAACGTGCGGATGTCGGGGAAGTCGCTGAGCGCCTACGTACAGGACGACTGGCGCCACAGCGGCACGCTCACGTTCAACCTGGGGCTCCGCTACGAGTTCGTGGCGCCCTTTTACGAGCGGTCCGGCCAGATGGTGAACCTCGACGTCAACGACGGGTTCACGGCCGCGGTGCCCGTCCAGTCGGGCGGCACGGGCCCATTTGCCGGCGCGTTTCCGGAGGCGCTCATCCGCGCCGACCGCAACAATGTCGCCCCGCGCATCGGCGTCGCCTGGCGCATCCGCCCCGGCACGGTCCTGCGCGGCGGGTACGGCGTCTCCTACAACGCCGGGTCTTACGCATCGATCGCGCGGCAACTGGCGAGCCAGCCACCGTTCGCCACGACCAGCAACGCCATCGGCACGCCGCTCGCTCCGCTCACGCTGGCGGACCCCTTCGCCACGGCGTCGCCGGGGGACACGACCAATACCTACGGCATCGATCCCGGCTACGCCCTGGGGCTCGTGCAGACGTGGAACGCGGACCTCGCACGCGACATCCGGCAGGTGTGGAACGTGAGCGCCGGCTACACGGAGACGCGCGGCTCGAATCTCGACATCGTCCGCGCGCCCAATCGCGGTCCGCTCGGATTGCGGATCGCCGGCGTCCAGCCGTTTCTCTGGCAGACATCGGAAGGGTCCTCGGTGCTGCACTCGGCGACGTTCAGGGCCTCGCGGCGGCCCGTCAAGGGGATCGGCGGGAACCTCACGTACACGCTCGCGACCTCGCGCGACAACGCCTCCTCGACCGGGGGTGGCGGTACGACGGTGGCGCAGGACGATCGGAACCTCGACGCGGAGTGGGGGCGCTCGTCATTCGACCGGCGGCACCTCGTGTCCGCCGCGCTCAACGTGGAACTGCCCTTCGGCGCCAACCGCCGCTGGCTCGCGCAGCCAGGCCTCGCGCAGACGATTTTCGGCGACTGGCGCTTCACGACCAGCTTCACGGGGCAATCGGGCACGCCCCTGACGCCCCGCGTCACCGGCGCGGCCGCCGACGTCGCCCGCGGCACCAACGGCACGCTGCGCGCGAACTACGACGGACAGGGAGTCGCCATCGC
>JANPJN010000251.1:0-2295 GCA_031425515.1 Acidobacteriota bacterium
GCCAACCATCGCCCCCAGCAGGTTCACGCCGTAGTCCCTCGACAGCGCCGTGGACTTCGCAATCGCCGATCCGAACAGCAGGCCCGCGCAGAGGATCGGACTGAAGACCAGCGCCGCGTAGAAGAGCGACTCGGCGGCGCGGCTCTCGAACGCCACGCGTCCGATCGGGACGAAGAAGTTCAGCGCGAGCAGCCCCACGAGCACTCCCCCGACCAGCCACGAACGGGTGATGGTCTTTCGGGCGACGACCGCATTTGCCACGAGCGCCATCGTCAGCACCGAGGCGATCGCGAGCGACGCGACGACCCAGGTGGAGCCCCAGAGCAGCGCGAACTGTATGATCGACTTCGTCTCGAGGAGCATGAAGCCGGCCCCGAGCAGGAAGAACTGCCAGGACCAGCGGGCGGATCCGGGCGTGCCGCCGCCGAGGAAGCGCAGCGCGGCCAGCACGGCGACCACCGAGACGAGCAGGACGACGGCGAGCGCGATGAGGTAATGGCGAGGGATGTGGCGATCGCGCATGTAAAGGAACGGCCAGTCGTCGGATGCGGGCTCGATCGCCGTGTCCCGCTGATGCATGCGAGCCGGGCTCGGCGCATGCGACTGGTTGAATGCGGTGACCTGATCGGGAACGCGGGGCGGCGCGGTGAGCTGCGCCAGCCGCGGGCCCGCCATCAGCACGCCCAGGAACGCGCGCGCCTCGTGGACGTGGACGCGGGGCTCCTCACCGAACGCCTCGGCTGCCGTGTTCGCCAGCCGATCGACCAGCCAGGGCTCGCGGAAGTAGTTGTAGACGATGAGCATGCCGTCCGGCTTGAGCCTCTCGCGTACGTTGCGGAAGGACTCGACGGTGAACATGTAGCTCTCGAGCCGCACGCCCGAAAAGCTCGACTGCATCGTCAGCGAATCGATCAGCGCAAAGACCACCAGGTCGTACTTCTTGGTCGTCGTACGGAGGAAGTGGCGGGCGTCGTCGTTGATGACCGTGACGCGTGGATCGGAGTAGGGACGATCCGGATGATGTTCGCGCCCGAGACGGATGATCGCGGGATCGATCTCCACCGCGTCCACGTGCTTGACGCCGTGACGGAGCGCCGCGGCGACGTCCGTGCCGGAGCCGGCGCCGAGAATGAGGACCTCGTCGAAGGTGTCGCCGAAGACGCTGTACGGCCAC
This sequence comes from Acidobacteriota bacterium, assembly GCA_031425515.1. Taxonomy (GTDB): domain Bacteria; phylum Acidobacteriota; class Vicinamibacteria; order Vicinamibacterales; family 2-12-FULL-66-21; genus JALZOC01. Next base: position 1,175 of record JANPJN010000251.1, read on the forward strand.
TGGTAGAAGTATTCCTTCTGCTCCACCGGCGCCATGGACTGATGGAAGATGTTGTTGACCTCGACGACCGTGTCGGGGCCGTCCTGGCCGACGGTGATCTTGTAGTACGGCGACCAGATGGCGCCGCGCGCCATGACGTGGACCAGCGCCAGCGTCGCCGCGAGGAGCGCGACGTTCACCCAGACCACGGCCGCGGAGCCGCGCGAGACGAGAGGTGCGGAGACGGGACGGCCGGGCGCCGCTGCGTCCGGCGGAGCGTCGTCCGAGGTGAACATGAGCGGGAGCGCGGCGGCGAACCCGATGCCGAACCAGACCGCCGGCGGCAGTTCGAGCCACGACATGACGCCGAGCGCGACGACCCCCGCGAGGCTGCCGGCCAGATTGAAGGTGTAGGACCGCAGGGGCGGCAAATGCCCCATCTCGCGTCCCATCCGATGCGCGAGCGTCGCGAAGAGCGCCGCCACCACCACGAAGAGGACCGGCAGGAGCATCGTGCTCTCGACGAGCACGACCTTCTCGGAGGTGCCGCTGGTGAAATAGATGCTGCCGGCCGTCGGAACGGAGACCTCGAGGCGGAAGAAGTACACCGCCGCGATCACGGCGGCCTGGAGCAGCGGGAACCAGCGGAACAGCCGGAAGCGCGTCGGCGCCAGGAGGCAGCCGATCCCGATGCCGAGGAAGCTCGCCAGCAGGATGAAGTTGGAGAAATAGGAGAGCAGCCGGATGTACGCCGGCATCCAGCGGATCAGGGCTACCTCGAGGAACAGCACGAGGAAGGAGGCGAGGAAGACGCGCGCGGCGCGCATGCCTGAGGGGGTCATGCCGACGGGTTCAGGCCGAGCTTCTTCAGGACCTCCTCCGGGCATCCCTTCCACTCGGCCACGCCGGTGTTCCCGATGTACTGCAGGTCGTCGATCCCCATCTTCGTCGTCCAGAACCCGCTCGATGTGAGATCGCGGAAGCTGGTGAAGAAGGCGATGCCGTGCGAGAGGGCCGGGACGCCGCGCTGCGGCCACGCGATCGCGTCGAGGAGCGTTGTCTGTTGCGCGGCCGTGCAGGCGACAAACCGCTTGTCGTACCGGCTGAGGCACTCGCGATCGATCCAGCCGAGGCCGCCGCGC
>JANPJN010000252.1:0-2526 GCA_031425515.1 Acidobacteriota bacterium
CCGCCCGGGTCCGGCGTAGCAGCTCGCGTCCGGCCTTCTCGAGCGCGCGCGGGTCGTCGCCGATCCGGATGCCGAGCAGCTGCTCGACCTCGGACTCGTTGGGCGTGCAGGTCGTCATGCCGCGAAACCTGAGAAGGGCATAGCGCGAGTCGACCATCACGGGAGAAACCGCACGCCCGCGGCGGCGCAGGGCGCGCTGCGCCTGCGTGACGAGTGCGGGGGCGACGAGGCCGCTGCCGTAGTCCGACACGAGCAGGGCGTCGCACCGCGGCGCGGCCGACGCCAGCCGCGCGGCGACCACGGCGCGATCCTTCTCGGCGAGCTGCGATCCGACTGCACGGTCTATCCGCACGACCTGCTGCTTGGCGGAGTGAATCCCCCCGGCCAGAATCCTGGTCTTGGTCGGCGTGCGGAAGTCCTTCGGCCGGACGATGCCGCGGATGTCCACGTGGCCGCGCATGGCGTCGAGCAGCCGGCGCCCCGGGTCGTCCTGCCCCGCAGCGCCGATGAGGATGGCGGTGCCGCCGAGCGCCGCGACGTTACCGGCCGCGTTCCCGGCGCCGCCCGGGACGATGGCGGTCGAGTCGTAGTTGAGGATGAGGACCGGAGCCTCGCGCGACACGCGCGCGATCTCGCCGTAGATGAACTCGTCCACGATCAGATCGCCGAAGACGAGCGTCCGGATGCCGGCAAACGCGTCGATGAGCGACACCAGCCGGGCGGGGTTGATCGACGCGTTCTGCGGCTGTTCCATCATCGCGTCCGCAGAATCCACGACGCCGCCTCGGCGACATTCTCGACGATGGCGGCCGGCTGGAGGCCGGCCTTCGGCGAGGCTTCCTCGGTGCGTCCGTAGCCCGTGCGCACGAGAATGCCGCGCGCCCCGACGCGCTGGCCTGCCTCCAGGTCGTGCCACCGGTCGCCGACGACGAAGGAGGCGGAGAGATCGAGACCGAGATCCGCGGCCGCGCGCGTCAGCATGCCGGGCTTCGGCTTCCGGCAGTCGCAATCCTGGCGCAGCGCGTCGATCGCGGCATCGGGATGATGCGGGCAGTAGTAGAAGCCGTCGATATGGGCGCCGCCGAGCGCCAGGCGGTCGGCGATGTACCGGTGCGCCTCGGCCACGAACGACTCCTTGAAGATCCCACGCGCGATGCCGGCCTGGTTCGTCACGATGACGACCGCGAGCCCGCTGCGGTTGAGGAGCCTGACGGCGTCCACGGTGTAGGGAAAGAACACGAGACGCTCGAGGCGATCGAGGTATCCCGCCTCTTCGAGGAGGGTGCCATCGCGATCGAGAAACACAGCCGGCCTGTTCAACATTCTGTCTCCGCACGCTGCCGTGCCCCGGTGTCGAGCCGCCGCGCGACCGCGGCGAACACCGCGTCGGCCGTGATCCCGCGCATGCAGCGATGATCGATCGGACAATCGCGCAGCATGCAGGGGCGGCAGAACACGTCGTGGATAAGCACGTCGTGCCCCGCCGGCGGCGCCGTGACCCGATCGTCGGTCGGCCCGAACACGGCGACGACCGGCACGCCGAGCGCAGCGGCGAGATGCATCGCACCCGAGTCGTTCGAGACGAAGGCGTCGCAGCGGCCGAGCACCCCGGCGAGCAGCCGCAGGTCCGTGCGCCCGGTGAGATCCACGACCCGCACGTCGCGCGGCAGGCCTGATTCTATCTCACGCGCCGCATCGCGATCGCCGGCCGCGCCGACGACCACACAGGTCGCGCCGCGCTCGGAGGCGAGGCGGGCGATGACCGCCGCGACGCGTGCCGGGGGCCAGCGCTTCGCGTGGCCGTAGGCGGCGCCTGGTGCGAAACCCACGAGCGGACGCCCCGCAGCGCCCGAGCGCTCGAGCAGCACGTCCGCACGCGCCAGGGTCGCGGGGCGGACGGCGAGCCGCGGCGTCGCGTCACCGCGAGCGAAGCCGAGGCTGGCGGCCAGCGCGGCGTAGTACTCCGTCTGATGGACCTTCGTGCGGGGGGTCGCGACGGCCCGGGTCAGCATCCAGCCGCGAAGGTTCCCGCGATAGCCCCAACGCTCGGGGATGCGCGCCTGCCGCGCCTCGTAGGCGGTGCGAAAGGAATTCGTGAGGAGCAGCGCGGCGTCGAATCCTCCAGCGGCGAGCGCGTCACGTCCGGTTGCCCGGGTCACGGTGAGGACGGCATCCGGCGCCGCGGGTGTGTCTTCGTCGAAGATCGGGGCGACGGACGCGAGTGCCGCGATCGTGAGGTGGCTGTCCGGCAGGGCGGCCCGGATCGCCGCCATCGCGGGCAGGGCCATCACGGCATCACCCAGCCAGTTCGGCGCTCGGATCACGAGCCGGGCGGGTGCGACCGAGGGGCGGGCATCAGGCATCGAGGCCAGGCTCCGGTTCCGGAGCTGATTCGTCGGAGGTCGCGGCGGGGAACATCCCGCGCACGCGCGCCTCGGCCGGCACGTCGCGCCACCGGCGGTGCATCCACAGCCAGAGCTCGGGGTAGCGGCGCACATACATCTCGAGCACGTCCGTGCAGCGCTG
>JANPJN010000253.1:0-1747 GCA_031425515.1 Acidobacteriota bacterium
CGCCGCGGGCGTCAGGCCCACCTCGTCGCGCTCCCGGAAAAAGACGACGGCACGCCGGAGCTGCGGGCGCCCGGCGATGCCGCGGGAGATGCCCAGCGACGGACGGACCTCGGCCGCGCGATGGCGCGTCTCAAGCCACGCGAGCGGGAGATGCTGTGGCTGGCTTACGCCCAGGGGCTGACGCACGTGGACATTGCCGGAGCACTCGGGGTCAAGGCCGCAAGCGTGCGCCTTCTGCTGTTCCGCGCGCGCCGCAAGCTCGCGGCACTCCTCGGCAGGGCCGGCACTGACCAGGACGGCCGATCATGACGACCGACTGCGCACGCGAAGACGACGTGCTCGACATGCTGGCGGCGGCGCGGTGGCCGGGTCGCTGCGATGCGGAGCTGGCGGCGCACATTCAGGCATGCGGTGTCTGCCGCGATCTCATCGCGGTCGCGGCTCCCCTGCTCGACGAGCACGAGCACGCCACGCGCGAAGCGCGCATCCCGCCGTCGGCGCTCGTGTGGTGGCGTGCGCAGGCGCGCGCGCGCGAAGAGGCGGCACACGCGGCCGCCCGACCCATCGCATTTGCGCAGGGGGTCGCGGCTGCGTGCGCCGTCTGGGCCGCCGTCTCCCTGATGCGCGCTTTTCCCGCGCCCGGGGGGCGCGACTGGCGCGGATGGATCAGCCGGATCGCCGACGCCGTCCCTGATGTGCAGGGCGCCGCCTCCGCGATCCCAGGCGGCGTGCTCTTTCTCGTGGTGATTGGCGGATCGCTGCTGCTGGCGCCGATTGCGCTGCTGATGATTCTGCGAGAGGTGCTGAGGGAAGAGTAGAAGATCAGAGGCGTGGGGGTGGACTCAGGCGATCGCGGCCCCGAGGCCGTCGTCCGATCGCGGCGCATGGTAGCGGGGGCGGGAGACGCCGACCGCCCCGATGATGAAGTCGGCGTTCGCGTCCACGTCGCTTCGGTTCACGTCGATGACGCCCGGCCGCTTCACGACCGTCTCACCATCGCGGACCGTCAACTCGATACGATACTTGCCGGGTTTGACCTTGAACGTGAAACCGCCCGTGTTGCTCGTGGCCACGCGCTGGCGCTCGCCAGTGTCCACGTTCACCACCTCGACGCTCCGGCCCTCGACGGCGCTCGTGCCCGCAGGCCCTCGGACGGTCCCGCTGATGGTGCCGTCGGCCTGAACCGGCTTCGGCGCCGTGTCGATGACGGGCCGGCCCTGCCGGCAGGCTGTCCCGCTCAGCAGCGCCATGAGCGCCGCGAACATCAAGAATGCGGAAATGCCGTGCGTGCAGTGGCAACGGATTGCTCTCACTCGGTCCTCGAAGACAGGCTGTGCAATCACGGGGCCACCGCACGAACGCAATTGATCGCGAGTTCCCTGCTAGTTCGCCAGTTCTTCGGAGAGCGGAGTCGGCGTGGGAGTGTTGTGAAAGATGACGGTGCCCCGGTCAGACGAGTCGGCGCTCAAGGTCGCCGCACGCTGTCTCGCCCACCACCACGCGCCGACCGCCGATCCAAGTATCGCCAGAATTCCGTAGGTTCGTTTGCTCACAGGATCCTCCTGGTCGCTCGATTAGCAACCGCGATGCCACGGCATCAGCGCAGCCGGTAGACCAGGGCCGGGCCGCGGCCGTCGTGCGAACTGACGAGTTGCCGGTAGGCAGGGTCCACCGCCAGTGCGCTCTGCACCTGGATGAACTCCTCCCGGGAGTACTCCGAGCCGTGCAGGACGACGTAATGGACGCC
>JANPJN010000254.1:0-3759 GCA_031425515.1 Acidobacteriota bacterium
TCTTGCCAACCGTCGCGCCGGCGCCGGCGCCGACGCTCCCCTCCGTCACGGGGGCGGACGTCGCCGCGGCGCACGCTCTGTAGGCGGCGTCGGCGTCCGGCCTGATGCGCGGGTCGCCGAGCGCGAGGTCGTCGATCGCGCCGGAGACGACGATGGGGATACGCAGGTCGGGCGTCCCCCAGTCGAAACCGACCTTGCGGTCTTCGAGGAAGCGGATGACACCGCCTGCGGCGGCGATCCCGAACATGCCGCCGCCTGTCAGGAAGACGGCGTGAATCTGTTCGACTGGGCTGACCGGCTGCAGCAGCACGCCGAGCGACTCGGCCGGCGCGGAACTGGCGTAGTCGGCGCCGGCGGCCGCCGGACCGTCGAAGAGGATTGCCGTGCAGCCCGTGGGCCTGCGGCTGTCGGTGATGTGCCCGACCGTGACGCCTGGGACGTCGGTGAGAGAGCCGGGACGACCGGGCGCCTGCGCCAGGGTCCGCGTGTCGGCGGCCTCCATGAGCCCCAGCGTCCCGAGCGCGAGCGACCCGGCGAACGCGCGGCGGCTGCATTCAGTCACGTGGCGTCGCTCCTTCAAAAACTTTGCAGACCCGTAGGACCTTGTAGAACCCTGCAGAACCCCGTAGAACCTTTGATTAAAGCCCCTGATATGCGCGGAACAGCGCCTTGTAGTACTGGAGGACGCGGAGCGCGTCGGCGGACTCCGGAATCTCGGCGAAGCAGTATCCCTGGAACTTCATCTCGGCGAGTGCCGAGACCAGCTTGCGCCAGGGATACTCCTCGAGCGCCAGATCGCGCATATGCACCTGGCCTATCTGGTCACGCAGCAGTTTGAAGTTGGATTCGAAGCCGCCGTCGAGGAGGTCGGTCTGATTCGAGTTCCAGCACGCCTTGACGGCCGGATGGTTGCCGGAATAGTCCAGGATCTTCCGCATCCTCGGCACCCGCTGCGTTTCCGCGCCGTGCACTTCGAGCTGGATCGTCACGCCGTGATCGCGTGCGAAGGCGCCGCACTCGGCCAGGGCCTTGCCGATCTGCTCGAGCGTCCTGTCCTCCGGGATGTCCTTCCGGAGGCCGTTGGGGCGCACCTTGACGCTGGGCGATCCGATGTCCTTCGCGAGCGTGACCCATTCGCGCGTTTCGTCGATGTTCTTGCGGACGACCCCAGGGTCCGCCGAATGAAATTCGCAGATTGTCCCGAGCCCGCCGATCTTCACGGCAGAGGCCTCGAACTGCCTGCGGACCTCGGCACGCGCGGCGGCCGGCAGCGCTATCTCGACGCCGTGCTTGTGCGTCGTGCGCAGCTCGACGCCGTCGAACCCGAGGTCGGTCAGGTTCCTGATGATGGTGGGGACGTCCCAATCCTTCGCGATATTGTAGGTGACCGTTCCGAGCTTGAGCCCTCCTCTGAGGGGCGCCGGGCGGGCGGGCGGCTGAGCCTGGGAGACGGCAGAGAGCACAGGTACCGCGGCCAGGCTCGAGAGGAAAGTACGTCGGTTCATGCGCGCGAGCTTACCGCAAAAGGTCCATCGCAAAAACCCGGCAGCCGGGTCGGGATACGAGTATGGTAGGCACGAAACGATTTGGCCCCTGGCGGCGTAAAGGGGCGGTGGAACACGGCCGCCCACCCGGGCGCCCCGAGGAGGATCTGCATGGGAGTGAGTCATTCGAAGACGACGCTGGCGATCGCGGTGTGCGGTGCCGCGCTCGTCGCGTCGAGCGTGCGAGGCGTTGCGCAGCAGGCTGCGCCTGCGGCGCCGCAGGGCCAGCCTGGCGCCGGGCGGGCGGGCGGTGGTGGCGGAGGCGGCCGTGGCGGCGTGGGTCCCGCCCTGTTCACCGCGGTGGACGCGAACAAGGATGGATCGGTCAGTCGCGAGGAGTTCAAGACCAGCTTCGACACCTGGTTCTCGTCGTGGGACGCGACCCGCTCGGGGTCGATTTCCCAGGAGCAGCTCGCCGCCGGCTTGACCGCGGCGATGCCGCAGCCGCCGCCTGCGGCTCCGGCCCAGCCGGGCCCGGACTGCGGCGGCCGCAGTAGCAATCCCCGCACGCCCTGCGCGGCCGACGTGCAGGCCATGATGGCGGCCCTGCCGGCCACGGCCCCCGCGAAGCCGGCGCGTCCCCGGAAGATCCTCGTGCTGGCCGCGGCGCAGGGCTTCGTCCACTCGTCCATCCCGCTCGCCGCAAAGACCATGGAAGCGATGGGCGAGAAGACGAAAGCCTGGTCGGCCGTGGTCACCTACGATGCCGCTGACATCAACGAGCAGAACCTCAAGCAGTACGACGCGGTGTTTCTCGACAGCACCACTGGCTGCTTCCTCGACGCGGCCGACGACAAGGCGGCGACGACCGCGAGGCGTCAGGCGCTGATGGCGTTTGTCCGCAGCGGGAAGGGGATTGCCGCCATCCATGCCGCGACCGACGCCTATCACGGCACCGCCTGCCCCGGGGATGCCCCGGCGGCCGGACGGGCCGGAGCGCCCGCACCGGCCGGGCGCGGCGGCGGCGGGGGCGGGATGCTGGCGGCGGCCCTCTTCACGCAGGCCGACCGCAACACCGATCAGAAGGTGAGCCGCGAGGAGCTCGTCGCGGTGTCAGAGGCCTGGTTCGACCGGCTCGACACGGAGAAGGCCGGGAAGGTATCGCAGGCGGATTTCGCGCCGCGCCTCGCCGGGCTGATGCCGCAGGCGGCGCAGGCGGGCCGAGGCGGCCCCCCGGGCGGCAACCCGCTCTGGCCGGAGTTCAACACGATGATCGGCGGCTACTTCAAGTTCCACTGGAACGATCCGCAGGAAATCACCTACAAGATCGACGACCCCTCGAGTCCGCTGACCGCGATGTTCAAGGGGGCGCCGCTCGTCGTGAAGGACGAAACGTACACCTTCAATCAGGAGTCCTTCTCCCGGGCCAATGTGCGGGTGCTCACGAGCGTCGATTACGCGAAGATGAGCGACGCCGACAAGGCGAAGGAGCCCAATCCGCGCACGGACCACGACTATGCCCTCAGCTACATTCGCAAAGAAGGCAGCGGCCGCGTGTTCTACATGTCGCACGGGCATCACGAGCGGAACTACGCCGTCGCCCCGCTGCTCGAGCATCTGCTGGCCGGCGTGCAGTACGCGCTCGGTGACCTGAAGGCAGACGACACTCCCAGCGTGAAACCGGCGAAGTAGTTTCTCCGCGCTCGACGGGCGCACCGGCCGGTGCGCCCGTCCATTCAACCAACCCCGGAGCCCCCGATGTCCACCGCCCGTCCGCGTATCCGGCGCCGTTCCCTTGCATGCCTTGGCGCGCTCACGGCCGCCAGCCTGTCTCTCGTCGCGCAGGGCCCCGCACCGGCGGGTCCGCCACCGTCAGTATCGGCGCCGCCGACGCAGCCCGCCCCGGGGGGGCAACCATTGCCGGGAGGGCCTCCGGCGCCAGGGGGGGGCGGAGGGCAGGGTCGTGGACGCGGCCCGTCGATGATGGAGCCGGACTTTTCGAAGAAGCCGCCGGTCGTCGCGCTGACCCCCGCCGAGCAGGCGAAGAAATTCCTCCTGCCGCCCGGCTTCAAGATGGAGCTGGTCCTCTCCGATCCCGACATCGAGGAGTCGGCGCAGATTGCGTTCGACGGCAACGGCCGCATGTTCGTGCTCGAGCTGCGCGGCTACATGCAGGATGCCGACGCCACCGGCGAGCTCGATCCGGTCGGGCGGATCTCGATGCACGAAGATCGCGACCGCGACGGCGTGTACGAGACGCACAAGGTCTTCGTCG
>JANPJN010000255.1:0-2697 GCA_031425515.1 Acidobacteriota bacterium
CGATCATTCCGACCACGACCGGCGCGGCGGTGGCGATGGGCGAAGTGATGCCGGAGATGAAGGGACGGCTCGACGGGATCTCGATGCGCGTGCCGACGCCGAACGTCTCGGTCGTGGACCTCGCGGTGCTCGTGGACAAGAAGACGTCGGCCGAGGAAGTGAACGCGGCGTTCAAGGCGGCGGCCGACGGACCGCTCAAGAACATCCTGCAGTACAGCACCGAGGAGCTCGTGTCGATCGACTTCCGCGGCAACCCGCATTCGTCCATTGTGGACGCCCCGTACACGGGCGTGATGGACGGCGACTTCGTGAAGGTGCTGTCGTGGTACGACAACGAGTGGGGCTACTCGAGCCGCTGCGTCGATCTGCTGCGCTACCTCGTCAAGAAGGGCCTGTAGGCGCGTGCGGGGCATCAAGGATCTCGACATCGCGGGCAAGCGCGTCTTCATCCGCGTGGACTTCAACGTGCCGATCAAGAACGGCGTGATTGGCGACGACACGCGGGTGCGATCGTCGCTCCCGACCATCAAGTACGCGCTCGAGCGCGGCGCCACGGTGATCCTGGCGTCGCACCTCGGGCGGCCGAAAGGGAAGCCGAACCCGGAATACTCGCTGCGCCCGGTGGCCGTACGGCTCTCGGAGCTCCTCGGTACGCCGGTCGAGTTCGCGGAGGATTCGATCGGCGAGGCGGCAACGGCCGCGATCGAGCGCGCGGCGCGCGGCGGGAAGGTCGTGCTGCTCGAGAACCTCCGGTTCCACGCGGAAGAAGAGAAGAACGACCCCGGCTTCGCGGCACAGCTCGGGAAGCTGGCCGACGTCTACGTGAACGACGCGTTCGGGTCGGCGCATCGCGCGCATGCGTCCACCGAGGGCATCGTCCACCAGGTGAAGGAGACGGCCGCGGGTCTGCTCATGGCTGCCGAGGTCGAGTACCTCGGGAAGATTCTCGAGTCGCCCGACCGCCCGTTCGTCGCCGTCCTCGGCGGCGCGAAGGTGTCGGACAAGCTCGAGGTCATCCAGAACCTCGTGCCGCGGGTCGATGCGCTGCTCATCGGCGGCGCGATGGCCTACACCTTCTTCAAGGCCCAGAGGATCCCGGTCGGGAAATCGCTTGTCGAGGCCGACCTGCTCGATGCCGCGAGGGACGTCGTCCGCCAGGCGCAGGCGCGCAACCTGCGCTTCGAGCTGCCGGTGGATCATGTCGTGGCGCCGAAGCTCGAAGCGGGCGCACCGTCGGAGACGCTCGACGTCGGCGACCCGGCCATCGGCGATCGGATGGGGCTCGACATCGGACCGAAGACCATCGCCGCCTATCGCGCCATCATCGCCGGTGCGAAGACCGTCACCTGGAACGGCCCCATGGGCGTCTTCGAGATCGACGCGTTCGCGCAGGGCACGATTGAAGTCGCGAAGGCCGTGGCGGATGTGAAGGGGACGACGGTGATTGGAGGCGGGGATTCGATAGCGGCGGTCGCCAAGGCGGGCGTGACCGAGCGGATCACCCACATCTCGACCGGCGGCGGCGCATCGCTCGAGTTCCTGGGCGGCCGGAAGCTGCCGGGCGTCGTGGCGCTCGGATAACCTGAGGCGGGAAAAGCATCATGCGCGTGCCATTCATCGCGGCCAACTGGAAGATGTTCAAGACCGTCCATGAGGCGGTCGTCTTCGCCAAGGAGTTCCGCAGCCTCGTCAAGGACATGGAGGAGGTCGAGATCGTCGTCTCGCCGCCGTTCACGGCGCTCCATGCCGTGGCGGAAGCGGTGCGCAACTCGCCCATCGGGGTCGCGGGCCAGAACCTGCACTGGGAGCGGGAGGGGGCGTTCACCGGCGAAACCAGCGCGGGGATGCTGAAGGAGGCCGGAGCCGAGTACGTGATCATCGGCCACTCCGAGCGGCGGCGGCTGTTTCAGGAGACCGACGAGACCGTGAACCGCAAGCTGATGGCGGCGCTCGGCGCCCAGCTCACGCCGATTGTGTGCATCGGAGAGACGCTCGAAGAGCGGGAGAAGAATGAGACCCTCGCGGTGCTCGACCGCCAGATCAAGGCGGGGCTCGACGGGTTGACCGGGGATCAGGTCGGCGCGCTCGTGATTGCCTACGAGCCGGTCTGGGCCATCGGGACCGGCCGGAATGCGACGCCGCAGCAGGCTGGAGAGGCGCACGCGCATATCCGGTCGCGGGTCCGCCAGTGGTTCGGCGGGCCGGCGGCGGACCACTGCCACATCATCTATGGTGGCAGCGTGAAGCCTGACAATATCCACGAGCTCGTGCTGCTCCCTGACGTAGACGGGGCGCTGGTGGGCGGGGCGAGTCTCGACGTCAAGGCGTTCTACGACATAGTGGCGCGGAGTCGCCAGAGCGCGGTATAACGCCCCGAGCGGTCAGCCGGAGAGGGGAAGCCGCGCCCTCGATGCGGCTTCCCGCCCCACAGTTTGGTCGCGATCTTCCCTCTTTCGGACTATTTCTTGGGTGCCGTTTTCACGCCGACGGCGGTCGGCGGCGTCCAGAACGCGTCCGTCTCCGCCCACTCCTTCGCGAGATTGCTCATGCCCGGCCGGAGCCGAAAGTGCATCGTCTGCGTCATCTCGATCCCGTTCTGGGACGCCTCGTTCAAGCGTCTGCGGCCGCTTTCGCCGATCGCGTCGCGGTAACCCGCCGCGGCATGCATCGGACCAGACGCGTCGATCTCCGCCAGCG
>JANPJN010000256.1:0-2320 GCA_031425515.1 Acidobacteriota bacterium
AGGCGACCGCCCGTGATGCGGCGTTCCAGCCGTATCAGGTCAACGGAGCGCTGTTGGCCTGCGCCGCGCGCGGCGCCCTCTTCATGCACTGCCTGCCGGCGCACCGCGGGGAGGAAGTCACCGACGAGGTCATCGACTCCCCCGCGTCGGTCGTCTTCGACCAGGCCGAGAAGCGGCTCCACGTGCAGAAGGCGCTCCTCGCCCTGCTGACCCGCCGATAGCGCCACCCTCCCGCGGGCAGCCGTATGGTAGGCTGCGCCGTCCGGAGGGCCATGCGCGAGATCGTCATCCCCAGATTCGGGCCGCCCGATGTCTTCCAGGTGCGGGAGCGTCCCGATCCCGTCCCGGCCGAGGGGGAGATCCGCGTCCGCGTCCGCGCCGTGGGCGTCAACTTCGCCGACGTCCTCGCACGGCTGGGTCTGTACCCCGACGCACCCCGGCCACCCGTGGTCGTCGGCTACGAGGTGTCCGGCCACGTGGACGCCGTGGGTCGCTCAGTCGTGGGCTTTGCCGAAGGCGATCGGGTCGTCGCCCTGACGCGGTTTGGCGGCTACGCCGACACGGTCGTGGTCCCCGCGAACCGCGCCTTCCACTTTCCTGACGCGCTCAGCGATGCCGAGGCGGCCGCCGTGCCGGTCAACTTCCTCACCGCGGCGCTGGCGCTCTACCGGATGGCCGCGCTCTCGCCCGGCGAAACGGTGCTGATCCAGAACGCGGGCGGAGGCGTCGGCACGGCGGCCGTCCAACTGGCGCGCTCACGCCGTGCGACGGTGATTGGCACCGCCAGCGCCTTCAAACACGACGCGCTGCGCCGCCTGGGGGTGGACCACGCAATCGACTCTCGCGAGGCCGACGTCGCCTCCGACGTGCGGACGATCACGCACGGCCGCGGCGTGGACGTCGCCCTGGATCCGATCGGCGGGAGAAGCTTCACCGACAGCTACCGGCTGCTCGCGCCGCTCGGACGCCTCGTGGTCTTCGGGCTGTCGGCGGCGGCGACAGGCGAGCGCCGGAGCGCATGGCGGGCGTTCAGGGCATGGAAGACCACGCCCTGGTTCAACCCCATGTCGCTCATCAACCGCAATGTGGGGGTGTTCGGCTTGAATATCGGGCACCTCTGGGACGAGGGCCGGGCGCTGGCGCCACTGATGACGCTGCTGATGAACGAGCTTCGCGAAGGGCGGCTCACGCCCGTCATCTCGCGCACCTTCCCGCTCGAGAAGGCGGCCGACGCGCACCGCTTCCTCCAGGAGAGACAGAACATCGGCAAGGTCGTGCTCACGACCTGACGCCGCCGTTGCGTGGCGGAAGTGCGACGGAAGCGCCACTCTTGGGCCGGGCTGGGATGCCGGCCCGAAGGGTGGCGAGCCTCCTGCGACGCCGGGCCGCTTACTTCAGATGCTTGCCGACCAGCTTGGTCATCTCGAACATGTTGACCATGGCCTTGCCGCCGAAGACCGGCTTCAGCGCGGCGTCCGCCTTGATCATCCGGCGGTTCTTCGCATCCTGCAGGCTGTTCTTCTTGATGTAGGCCCACAGCTTCTTCGTGACCTCGGTGCGCGGCACCGGCTTCGCGCCAATCACTTCCGCGAGCTCGGCGCTCGGCGTGACGGGGCGCATGAAGGCTGCGTTCGGCTTGCGCGCCGTCTTCTTCTTCGGGGTCGCCTTGCGCGCGGCGGCCTTCTTCGCGCCACCCTTCTTGACGGCGGCTTTCTTCACAGCGGTCTTCTTCTTGGCGGTCTTGGCCATCTGCTCTCCTTCAAAAAAACGACGCGAGGGTCGTCCCTCGGGACAGTAGCATCCCACGAAATGCGCTGGAACGATCCGTCTTTTCCCTCTGAGCGGGCACGAAATCCTACTGCCGGCCAGAGGAGGGCGGGACCACCGTCCTCGCGCGAGCGGGCCCGGAGCCCGGAGATCGCGCTGCTCCCGTCGTCGTCTCTTCGCCACGCGAGGCCTCACCGCGTGTCGAGTCTGCCGCCCGCGCCGCGAAGATGTCGGCCGGGGTTCCCGCATCGACGACACGGCCGTCGCGCAGGAAGATCACGTGCTCGGCGACCTGGCGGACCTCTGACGGATCGTGCGTGACGTAGAGGATGGGGATCGTGAGCTCGTCGCGGACGCGCTCGAGGAAGGGCAGGATGCGGCGCCGCCGCTCGGCGTCCACTGCCGCCAGCGGCTCGTCGAGAAGCAGTAGTTCCGGAGCCGACATCAGCGCGCGGGCCAGGGCGACCCGCTGGCGTTCCCCTCCCGAGAGATCCGGCACGCGGCGATCCAGCAGCGGCGCGATCTCGAGCATGCGGGCGACCGTCTCGAGCTC
>JANPJN010000257.1:0-5607 GCA_031425515.1 Acidobacteriota bacterium
CGTCCGGCGGGCGCGCGGGAGAAGCTCGACCCGTCCGCCATCCTCTGGCGCTTCCAGAAGAACCTGCCCTATATACCCGCTCCGCTGATCTACCGGGATGTCTTGTACCAGGTGAAGACCGGAGGGATCATTACGTCCCTCGATCCGGCAACCGGCCGGCCGCTGAAGGAAGGACGGACCCTGGACGCTCTGGGCCAGTACTACGCGTCGCCGGTAGCGGCCGACGGCAAGGTGTTCCTGGCCAACGTGGAAGGGCAAATCACTGTCCTGAAGGCGTCGGCGCAGTGGGAGATCCTGGGCGTCAACGATCTCGGCGACGAAATCCATTCGACGCCGGCGCTCAGCGGCGGGCGACTCTACGTGCGGACGCGCGGCTCCGTGTACTGCTTCGGCGTCAGGTAGCGCGCCTCCTCTCTCGACGAAGGCAAGAGCGTCACCGCAGTCCGTTCGGGACCTGGCTCGCCTGAACGCTGGGACCACAGGTAAAGTGCGCCCGGGAATCGCCTGATGCGGCGCGCTCGGTGCAGGTTTCTCGCCCTTTGGCCGGGGTCCGTGGTCTCGTCGCCTCGCGGTAGGCGTCAAGGAGGACGAGCAAGTGGCTCGCACTCCAGTTGAGGCTCCATACGGCGCGTTTCAGCTGGTCGCTACCACAGCCATGAGGACTATCACGGCCATGTTAATTATCAAGGCCACGTTAATTAACATGGCCGTGATATAATACTGACGGGCTGTCATGGAAGATCACGAACTCCCCAGTAAATCGTCACCGGCGGGGCGCTGGCGACTGGCAGCCGAGCAGCTCCGACTCATCCTCGAACAGGCTGGCTGGAGGGTGAAATCGCTACAGAGGGCGGGGGCCTTTGAGGCCGATCTCCTCGCCAGACGGCGGAAAGTCGTCTACGCCGTTGAGCTCAAGGCAGGTTCCGAAGGGCGCAGCGATCGGCTGATTCCGCTCTTCGCGCAGGCCGCCCTCCAGGTCATGCGCGGCGGCAGCAAAAGTGTTCTACCTCTCGCTGTCGTCAGCGCGCCGAAGGTCTCCTGGCGCGCGGCCGAGCAGGTGCTCGACTTCGCCGCAAAGTATGCGCCGGATGTGGCAGCCGGGGTGTTTGACTCGGAGGGGCTTCGTCTCTTCCGCGGCCCGAGCCTCGACGACCTCAACGCCCAGCCAGATCTTCCACTGTCCCCCCTTGGGTCCAGTTCCGCACGCGACTCGCGCAACCTCTTCTCGGATCTGAATCAGTGGATGCTCAAGGTGCTTCTCGCGAATGAACTGCCCGATCACCTGCTCTCCGCGCCGCGCGGACGGTACCGCAACGCCTCGCAACTTGCGAAGGCGGCACAGGTGTCCGTGATGAGCGCATTCCGGTTCGTGCAGCAGCTGCAGGAAGAAGGGCATCTCCGCGACTCGGCCTCGTCGCTCGATCTCGTCAGGCGCCAGCACTTGTTCCTGAGATGGCAATCGTCGAGCGACAAATCAGTGCGGGAGGTCCAGATGCGCTTCCGCCTCCCCGGAGACTCGCGGGTGCAACTCCGGAAAGTACTCGACAGCGGTCGGGCCTGCCTCGCGCTGTTTGCCGCAGCCGACGCCTTGAAGCTGGGGTTCGTCCACGGAGTGCCGCCCCATGTTTACGTTGAGCGCGTGCAGCCCTCGAGCCTCGCGGCGTGGAAGAACCTGCGACCATGCGAAGCTGGCGAACAGCCCGACGTCATGCTGCGTCAGGCGCCGGCGCCGAGCTCAATCTTCCGCGGAATGGTGAGGCCCGCCGGTGTCGCCGCGTCTGATGTCATCCAGGTATGGCTGGATGTGGCCTCACATCCCGCGCGCGGCCGGGAGCAGGCCGACCTGATTCGAGAGCGCGTGCTCGCCCCCATCATCAACAGGGGGTCGTGACGTGGAGGACTCCGAATCCTTCGCCCGTCTGGTCGAAGCTGTCCGCCCCTGGCTCGGCCACCTTGTCATCGTCGGGGGCTGGGCGCATCGTCTTCATCGGCTCCACCCACTGGCCAGCAAGCCATCGTACCTCCCATTGAGAACACGAGACGCTGATGTCGCGCTCTCGCTGAGGGCGCCGCTCGAAGGAAATATCCGTCAGGCGCTGGACGATGCCGGGTTCACGCGGCGTTTCCGGGGAGACGATGCGCCGCCCGTCACGCACTACCACCTTGGCGAGGGCGACAGCGGGTTCTATGCAGAGTTCCTGGTCCCGCTTCAGGGGAGCGAACTGAAGCGCAACGGCACCCCGAACGTCACAGCCTCAAAGGCCGGAATCAACGTCCAGAAGCTTCGCCACCTGGACCTGCTGCTCGAAGCGCCCTGGACGGTGCGCGTGGGGCCGGACGTCGGGGTACCGATGGAGCGGCCCACCGATCTCCTGGTCCCCAACGCCGTCAGCTTCATCGTTCAGAAGCTCCTGATTCACGACAAGCGCCCGCCCAACAAGAAAGCGCAGGACGTGCTCTACATCCACGACACCCTGGAGCTGTTCGGCGGTGCGCTCGACGACCTGCGGACGATGTGGGTCGATCAGCTCCGTCCGAAGATGCCCGCGAAGACCGCCAGGCGAGCGGAGACCACCGCGCATACATTGTTCGAACAGGTGACGGATACGATTCGCGACGCGACCCGAATCCCGCAGGATCGCCGCCTCTCCCCTGAGGTCGTCCGCTCGACGTGCGCGTATGGACTTGGAGAGATCCTCGGCAGCGTCACGTGAACCTGGGCCGCCAGATTACATCGTCCGGAGGCTCTCCGAGGAGATCGGACCCCTGCTCCGGCAGACTGGGGCCTCGCTCAGCTGAACTGTTTGCGATTTCATCTTGCCTTCCCTCGTGAACCGGGTACCAATGCGCGGGTCTGCTGGCGGTCTGACAGAGACGCAAACGAGCCGTCCCGGTCACCGGGATCGCTGAGGGCCCTTTCATGCCGCGCTCACATCTCCTCGCCGTGTTCGTGTCGGCCACGCTACTCCTCGGTGGCACCTCGTCGGCGGCCACGCTGTATCAATACAATTTCGACAATGGCACGAGCGGCAGCTGGACTCCCGACGACGGGAGCTGGACGATCTGTCGAACCGCCACCACCGGCGCGACGGAGTACTGCCAGGCCGACGGCGCCCCGCAACTGGCGACATCGTCATTCGACGGGGACGCCGCCTGGACCGATTACTCGGTCCAGGCCGACGTGAAGCTCGACAACTATCAGTCCGGGGAGATTGGCATCATCGGCCGTGCGCAGGATGCGGCGCATTACTATCGGCTGTCGCTGAAGAGCGACCCGGCAACGGCAGCCAGGATGTGGTGGCTCTCGAAAATCGACGGCGACATCGTCACCCTGCTCGGATCGGGCGTCCAGTACTTCCAGAGCAGCTACTACTACACGCTCAAGCTCACCTTCCACAAGCAGCACATCGAGGCGTCCGTCTCGACCAATCGAGGCGTGTCGTTCAATTCGCTCGGGTTTGCCGAAGACAGCCAGTACCGCGCCGGACGGATCGGCGTGATGACGACGAACACGAAAGGCACCTTCGACAATGTGGCGGTGAACACGCTCGGCGCACCGAACACCCATCGCTTCGGACATGTCGTCGTCATGTCGCTCGAGAATCAGAACTACACGGACATTGTCGGCAACCCGAACATGCCGTACCTGAACTCGCTGTTCGATCGTGGGGCGCTGCTCACGAATTACTTCGCCAATTTCCACCCGTCGCAGCCCGACTACTTTGCGCTGACGACCGGGCAGAGCTTCTACACGAAGGAAGGACCGCTTCCGCCGGGCACGAACAACATCGTGAAGGCGCTGGCGACGAAGAACAAGTCGTGGAAGGGGTACTACACGGACGTGACGACGCACGAAGCCGTCTTCAGATACTTTCCCGAGGTCTGGCAGAATCCGGCGGAGCTCGCGAAGATCGTACCCATCTTCCCGAATTTCATGAACGACGTGACGAGCGCCTCCCTTCCCAGCTACTCGCTCATTCACGATCTGCCGACGATCAACGGGCACGACTGCACGGACGCCGGCGTGTGCATGGGACCGGTGGACGATCGCCTCAAGGAGACGATTGATCCGTACATCAACGACGCCTCCTTCGTGGCGAACAACGATCTCCTGATCATCCTGTTCGACGAAGCCAGACTGACTGACGCGACCTGCAGCGGTCCCACGACGATCGCGCTGACGGAGGCCGCGCGTCTCCGCGGCGCCTGGAAGTGCGGGGGCCGGACGGTGGCGCTGTTCATCGGCCCGGCTGTGAAGCGGGCGTATCGATCGACCACGCTCTATCACCTCGAAGCGTTCCTGCGGCTGTCTCTCGAAGGCCTCGGCGTGACGGATTCATTGCCGGGCGCGGCGGCGTTTGCGCCCAACATGGACGAGCTGTTCGACGATGCCGCGCCGCCGGACACGACTCCGCCGACCATTGCCGCGGCGCCGGCCGGCGGTTCGTTCGCCAGCGCGCAGTCGGTGACGCTGACCGCGACGGACAATAATTTCGGAACGTCCGCCTACTTCACCACGAACGGCTCAACGCCGACATCCGCGAGCACGCGCTACACCGCGCCGATCTCAATCGCGACGACCACCACGCTGAAGTTCATCGCGATCGACGCGGCGGGGAACGCGTCGGCGATCGGCTCACAGACCTACACAATCGCGGCCGGGCCTCCGGCGGGCGATGCCCTGCCCGCCGGCTGGCAGACCCAGGACATCGGGGCCGTCGGCGTCGGTGGGAACGCCTCCTTCGCGTCCGGGACCTACAGCGTCACGGGCGCGGGGGCGGATATCTGGGGAACGGCCGACGCCCTCCGATATGCCTACACGACGTTGAGCGGCGACGGCCAGGTCACCGCGCGGGTGGCCACCGAACAGAACGTGCACGTGTGGACCAAGGCGGGTGTGATGATTCGCGACAGCACGGCACCGGGAGCGCGGCAGGCGCTGATGCTCGTGTCCCCCGGCAGGGGCAATGCGTTCCAGCGCCGCGTCACGACGAACGGCGTGTCCACCCACACGGCCGGCGCGCCCGTGACGGCGCCCTACTGGGTGCGCCTCTCGCGGGTGGGCAACACGGTGACGGCATCGCAGTCCGCCGATGGGACGACCTGGACGGTCGTCGGTACCGACACCATTGCGTTCGAGCAGACCGTCCTTGTCGGCCTGGCGGTGTCGAGCCACTCGACCACCGCCGCCGCGACCGCCACATTCGACAACGTGGCGATCGAGAGCCCCTGGTCCAGCCAGGACATCGGCGCCGTCGGCCTGGCGGGCAGCACGTCGATCGCCGGCGGTGTTTTCACGCTGACCGGCGCCGGCGCCGACATCTGGGGCGCGGCGGACGCCTTCCACTTCACCTATCAGCGGCTCGCGGGCGACGGCGAGATTGTCGGACGCGTGAGCGCCGTCTCGCCGACGCACGTGTGGCACAAGGTCGGCGTGATGATTCGCAACGACCTGACGCCGGGGTCCGCACACGGCCTGATGCTCGTCAGTTCCGGGAAGGGGCTCGCGTTCCAGCGCCGCGTCGCGGCGAACGGCGTCAGCACCAGCACGCCCGGACCGCTGCTCGCCGCACCGCGCTGGGTGAAGATCGCGCGCGCCGGCAACGT
>JANPJN010000258.1:0-3361 GCA_031425515.1 Acidobacteriota bacterium
GGAGGTCTCAGGACAGACCAATCCGGCGAGTGGTGGCGGTGTGAAGCCTGGATCTGGCTCGGCCGAGATTGTCCCGACGGTCATCGACTACCGCGAGGAACTGGCTCGGACACTACAGGCACTTCCGGCGGCCGGTTTCGAGCGATTTTGCCAGCGGCTCTTGCGCGAATCGGGTTTCGAGGAGGTCACGATCACAGGCCGGTCGGGAGACGGCGGCATCGACGGCATCGGTATCCTCCAGGTCAACGCGTTCGTCAGTTTTAAAGTTTTGTTCCAGTGCAAGAAATACGCGGGGTCGGTGACGCCGAGTCACGTGCGCGACTTCCGCGGCGCAATGACCGGCCGCGCCGACAAGGGAATCATCATCACTACCGGGTCGTTCACGTCCGAGGCCCGCAAAGAGGCGGTCCGAGATGGAGCTCCACCGATCGAATTGGTCGATGGAGAGAAGCTCGCAAGCATGCTGGAGAAGCTGGAGCTCGGCCTGCGACCCCGCCAAACATTCGAGGTCGACGCGACGTTCTTCCACGAGTACCAGAAGTAACGCCGTCCGACATCGGTTTGCAGATGTCTGTAGAGTGACACCGAGAGCCGCCGCGGTGGAACCCGCCGCGTTAGAACCGGAGCCGGCGGCGCGAGGCCGATCGTCAGTGACGCAGTCAGGTGGCACGGTGGAAAAGCAACTTCACCGCCTGACCACGACATACACGAGAGACGCAGCCGCCACGCACGCGCCAAAACCGAGCCACTCCCCCCGCGTCAGGCTCGTCAGCAGCCAGACAATCACGACGCACGCCAGCCAGGGCATCACGCGGCTGACCACGCCGCCGCCAGTTGGCCGATCGCTTCGCTCCATTCCCCGCAGGCGCCACGAGGCCAGCGCACACCCGAGATAGAGCGTGAGGGCCGACACGTTCGCGAAGATCGCCAACCGCTCGAACGTGCCGGTAATCGCCAGCACCACCGTGACGATCCCCTGGGCCACGATCGCGGCGCGCGGCGCACCGGTCCCGGGATGCAGACCACCCAGCACCCGCGGCAGAAACCCGTCGCGGGCGAGCGCGAATACCATCCGCGGCATCGAGAGCATGGCCCCGCCGAGATACCCGAACATCGAGACCGCCGCCCCCGCCAGCAGCACCGACCGCGCCCATCCGCCCAGCGACGCGCCAGCCGCATCGGCCAGCGGCGACACGGTGGCCAGCGCGAGCGCGCTACCGAGAATCCCCTGCGTCACCACCTGCAGCGCCACATACAGCGTCGTCACACCGATCATCGCGAGCGCAATCGCGCGCGGCACGGTACGCGCGGTGTCACGCACCTCACCGCTCGGCACCAGCGCCACCTCGATACCGGCAAACGCGAAGATCAGCAGCAGCGAGGTACGGGCAAGCGTCTCTGCCGCGGGCCATTCCGTGATGCGCAGGTTGCCCGTGTCCACGAAGAACGCGCCGCCCATCACCAGCAGCAGGAGTGGCGCCAGCTTGGCGATGGTGACGATGGAGTTGAGACGGACGCCGGCGACGGCCCCGCGCAGGTTGACGAGCGACCAGATCAGGATCGCCCCGATGATGACGGCGTGCTGCGCCGCCGGTCCCGCCACGAACGGCACGAGCCCGCCAAGGCTCGACGCCAGCACCGTCGTCACTGCCGCGGTCGCGAACGTGCCGAGCATCCAGAGCAGCACGCCGGAGATGAAGCCGGCGTAGGGCCCGAACGCCATGCCCACGTAGGCATACGGACCGCCCGTGCGCGCGACGCGGCGTCCGGCGTCGGCCATGCACCATACGATCAGGCCCATGGCGGCCGCGCAGACGAGATATGCCAGCGGCGCCGCCGGCCCGAGCGAGCCCGCCACGCTGCCTGGCAGGCGGAAGATGCCCCCGCCAATGGTGATGTTGATGATGCCGGCCGCGAGCCCCAGCGTGCCGATGACGCGCCGGAGCGAGTCGGGCGTCGGCGAAGTTTCGGGTGAAGCCGGGATTCCAGGCACGGACATGGGCCTGTAGCCTACCAGCCCGCGGGTCAGAGTTTCACACCGGCTGGTAACATCGGCGATGGATTCGTTCTCGCTGGGGGTTGAGCCGTGATCTGGGATATCTCGCCGCCCGTCTCGGGCAGTACACCGGTTTTTCCAGGCGACACCGCCTACGCGCAGCGCTGGACGCTGCGGATCGACGCGGGGTGCCCGGTGAACGTGAGCGCCGTCACGCTGTCGCCGCATGTGGGGGCGCATGCGGACGCGCCGCTGCACTACGGCGCCGGCGCGCCGGCGATCGGGGGAGTGGATCTCGACCCGTTCCTGGGCCCCTGCCGCGTGGTGCATGCGATCGATTGCGGTCCGCTCCTGTACCCTGAACATCTGCGCGGCCACGTGGCCGGCCTTCCGCCGCGGCTGCTTGTCCGGACGAGCCTGAGGGCGGCGACGCAGTGGTCACCGGACTTCACCGCCGTCGCTCCAGAAACCATTGTGTGGCTCGCCAGCCTCGGCGTCCGCCTCATCGGCATCGATACGCCATCAATCGATCCGGCGGCGAGCACGATCCTCGACAGCCATCAACGGCTGCTCGCGCACGACATGCGGGTGCTCGAGAACCTGGTGCTCGACGCCGTGCCGCCCGGGGACTACGAATTGATCGCCCTGCCGCTGAAGCTCGTCGAGGCCGACGCCTCGCCGGTACGGGCCGTGCTGCGGTCGCTCTGATGCAGACCCGCGATGACTGCGTCGCGCGCGACGGCGCCGACCCGCTGGCGTCGATGCGCGAGCACTTCGCGATGGACGCCCCTGACGCGGAGAGGTTGATCTATCTCGACGGCAACTCCCTCGGGGCATTGCCGCGGACCACCGCCGATCGGATCCGGCGCGTCATCGAGGACGAATGGGGGCGGGGGCTGATTCGAAGCTGGAACAGCGCCGACTGGATCGGCATGTCGCAGCGCGTCGGCGACAAGATCGCCCGTCTGGTGGGTGCGGGGCCGGGCGAATTGATTGTTGCCGACTCGACGTCGGCCAATCTCTACAAGGTTCTCAGCGCCGCGATCGCGATGCTGACGTCCGGGTCACAGCGCCGCCGGCTCGTTTCGGAGCGCGCGAATTTTCCAGGCGATCTCTACGTCGCGGAAACGCTCGCACGAGCGCACGGCCTGGAGCTCACCCTCGTGGACGCGGACGGCATCGCGGCGCACCTCGACCAGAGCCCGGGCATCCTGCTGCTGACGCAGGTCGATTACCGCAGCGGGCGGATGCACCGCATGGCGGACGTCACACGGGCGGCGCACGCGGCCGGCGCTCTCGTGATCTGGGACC
Source organism: Acidobacteriota bacterium (assembly GCA_031425515.1). Taxonomy (GTDB): domain Bacteria; phylum Acidobacteriota; class Vicinamibacteria; order Vicinamibacterales; family 2-12-FULL-66-21; genus JALZOC01. The sequence continues at coordinate 3,308 of JANPJN010000258.1, forward strand.
TGGCGCATTCCGCCGGCGTCGTGCCTGTGCGTCTCGACGGCGCGGGCGTCACGA
>JANPJN010000259.1:0-6233 GCA_031425515.1 Acidobacteriota bacterium
GCCGGCCGGCGTCTTCCACGAGCTCGCCCGCCACATGCGGAAGCCGCGCATCGCGCTGGTTGGCCACGAGCCGAACATCGGCGAGCTGACCGCGCGCCTCATCGGCGCCCGAGTGCCGATCGAGTTCAAGAAGGGCGGCATGTGCCGGCTCGATTTCTCGGTCTTCCCGCCGAAGGGCACGGGCCAGCTGCGGTGGTTCCTCACGCCGCGCATGCTGCGCGCAATCAAGTAGCCACAGGCCGCCCGTCTCCCTCAGCCTCTGAGCTCGGTCAACACCAGCCGTCCCGTGTGCCGGGCCGCCATCGTGTCGTAGCGATGGTGCGATCCCTCCCCTGTGCCGGGCGTCTCGCCTCCGGAGTGACCAATCGTCCGGTAGAGCGCAATCAACGAGGCATCGTCGCGCACCTGGGGCGACTGCGCCACTTCCAGCGCATGCCGGAGCTCGTGGCCGATGAGCGCGGTGAGCTCGTCGCCCCTGTAGCGCGGGGCGATCTGGATGCGGAGGTATCGGGGGCCCGCGGAGGCGCCGGCCAGGATCATCCGGCCAGCGACGGACGGGTGCATGCCCGCGACGGTCTCCAGGTAGACAATGACGTCCGACTGGTCGAGCGTTCGCACCAGCTGCGCGAGCGTCGCGGATCGCCGTACGCCGTCTTCCAGCGCGCCTCTCAGCCGCGCATCCACGGGCCGCACGTGGCGATGCTCCGCCGTGAGGAGTCTGCGCACGGGGTCATCGTTCATCGGGTCGGGGTCGCCCGCGGCGACGGCTCGGGCCAGCGCCAGAAGGAGCAGGGGAGCGAGAAGAGGGGCGCGCATGTCTGCCTCCGGGACCGCAGGGACGTTGCATCCGGGGTACGGAGCGGCGGTCGTCATCCCGCTGCTCGGGAGGCTTAGACGGGGCAGATCGCTGGACGGGCCAGAGTTGTGCGGACGCGGCACGGACCGCGCGAATCAGGGACCAGCGGCGGGACGGTGGCGTGGACGATCGGTGGGACTGTTGACGGACGGTGGGACGGGCGTGATCAGACGCTGACGCCCGCCCTCACGACGCCCCCCTTGGGGACGATGATGATGCCGCTGCGGATGTAATAGCCCTCGCCGTCCGCGTCCTGCACCCCCGCCTCGTTCACGAGCCGAACGCCGTCGGCGATGCGCGCGTTCTTGTCGACGATGACGCGGTCGAGCACCACGTCCCGTCCGATCCCGAGCGGAACGTCGTGTTCTGCGATGCCGTCCTCGTACAGGTCCGCCCCGAGGAGAATCGATCGCGTGATGCGCGCGCCCGGCTCCACATGCGAGCGAATGCCGACGACCGACTCCGAGATCTCGCAGTGATCGAGGTAGCTGCCCTCGGCCACGATCGAGGCATTGATCCGGCACTCGTAGGCCCGGGTGCCGGGCAGAAATCGCGGATGCGTGTAGATCGGCCAGCGCGGGTGGAAGAAGTTGAACGGCGCTCCGCGGCGGGTCAACTGGATGTTGGCCTCGTAGAACGCGTCGATCGTGCCGACATCCGCCCAGTAGCCGCGGAAGATGTATGGGTTCACGTCGTGGTTGCCGAGCGCGTTGGGAATGATCTCCCGGCCGAAATCGACGCCCGGCTGCTCGAGGATTTCGAGCAGGACCTCGCGCGAGAACACGTAGATGCCCATCGACGCGACGAACGGCTTGTCCGGGGTCACGCCGCCAGCCGTCGCGCCGCGCGGAATGCTGCCGCCCATTGCCGCCAGCCGGGCGGCATCGGGCTTCTCTTCGAAGCCGGCGATGCGGCCCTGGTCGTCGAAGAGGAAAATCCCCATCTCTGTCGCGTCGGCGGGCGTGACGGGCTGCGCCGCGATCGTGATGTCGGCCCGGCTTTCGATGTGCGACTCGACCATCTCGCAGAAGTCCATGCGGTACAGGTGATCGCCGGCGAGGATCAGGTAATAGTCTGCTTCGTACCCCGCGAAATGGCGGGCCGCCTGCCGGACCGCGTCCGCCGTCCCCTGGAACCAGTCGCTGCTCTCGGGCGTCTGTTCGGCGGCGAGCACTTCGACGAAGCCATCCGAGAACACGTCCATCCGGTAGGTCTGCGCCACGTGCCGGTTGAGCGACGCCGAATTGAACTGCGTGAGCACGAAGATCCGCTTGAGGCTCGCGTGCATGCAGTTGCTGATCGGGATGTCGATGAGCCGGTACTTGCCGCCGAGCGGCACCGCGGGCTTCGAGCGCATCCGGGTGAGAGGAAAGAGGCGGGTACCGCGTCCGCCGCCGAGGATGAGCGTGAGCACGTCGTTCATACGGCCACATTCTATCGTGCGCGGAGCACGAGGCCGAGACACCGCCGCGCGCGGTCGCCGCCTCGCACGCAACGGCCGCGTAACGCACTGTGGCAGGTCGCTGAGCGGTCCAGCGCATGCGGCGCCTCACTCTGGGTATCGCGGGGTCGTGCGGTCGGGGCCTGAACGCCACACGAGTCCAATCAGGCACGGCGTGCGGTGTCGTACGGCGTGGCAGGGGGACTCAGCGTTACATGGGAGACGTGTCTGCAACCGGTATGTAACGGATGAGCTTGGGCCGGCCACTTGCATCGCCCCTCGCGGAGGGTGAGATGCACGAACAGGCGAAGACACGAATCGCGGTCGTCATTCCGGTCTACGGGGCGCAGTATCTGCCGGCGTGTCTCGCGTCGGTCTTCAACCAGACGCGTCCCGCGGACGAGGTCATCGTCGTGGACGACGGATCGCCCGAGGGAAGTCTGATTGACGATGCCGTGGCGCGGTACGGGGAAAGGGTGGTGCGGCTGCGTCAGCCGAACCTGGGGGCCGGGGCGGCGCGCAATCATGGCGTACGGTCCACCAACGCCGACCTGATCGCGTTCCTGGACGCCGACGATCTCTGGGCCCCTGAGCTCCTCTGTGAACAGGAACGCCGGTTGATGTCGCTGCCGGGCCACGCGCTCGTCTACGCCAACGCGACGCTCATCGGGACCAGTCCCCTGCCCGGACGGGTCTTCATGGATCGCGCGCCGTCGTGCGGTGAGGTGACGGTCGAAGCGCTCATCCGCCAGCGTTGCACCGTGCTCACCTCTTCGGTGCTTGTCCGGCGGTCAGCCCTCATGGAGTGCGGGCTCTTCGACGAGGAGATCTGGCGCGGGCAGGATTTTGATATGTGGGTGCGCCTCGCCCATCGGGGCGCGCGCTTCGCCTATACCAGCGACGCGCTCGTCGTCCGACGGATTCATGGTGCCAGTCTGTCGGGGGACCGCATGACGGAGCTGGAACGCGCGCGCGCGGTGCTGATGAAGCTGTCTGCCAAACTCGACCTGACACCCGACGAGCAGCACGCGCTCCGCTCCCGGGTGGGCCTGCTCGAGTCGTGGGCTGAGGCCGAGCAGGGCAAGCGCAGCCTGAAGGCCGGTGACCTCGCGGCGGCCCGGGCGCGTTTCGCGCGGGCGGCGAGCGAGCACGCGGAGTGGAGCACGCAGGCGGTCGCCTGGGCGATGCGGTTCGCCCCGACCCTTACCCGCCGCGCGTACCTGCTGAAAACCCGCCGGCATCAGCCGGCCGGGGGCACGCTGGTGGCGCCGGGAGGCTAGCCACCCGCACACGCGCGACTGACTGAATCGGACATCGACGAGAGGTTTTACGCGCGTGTGTCCATTTCGACACACCGACGTCATGAGCGTTCCGTAACCTGATGGTGACTGTGCGTGGGCATACCACGGCAGTGCGGCGGCCGGCGCAGGCATGGCGCGTATGGCGCCAGTGCTTGCGCCTCTCAGCTGTCAGCTTTCAGCTCTCAGCTCCTAGCTTTCAGCTCTCAGCTCCTAGCTTTCAGCTGCTCGCTTCCCCGACCTGACAGCTGACAGCTGTCAGCTGAGAGCTGCAGTCAGCTGGCTTCGTAGTGGACGTCCGGTATGTCGTGCCGGCGGTCGGGGAGCAGTTCCCACAAGCGCAGCCGGGAACCGATGTCGTGCCTCCGGTCCGGGCACGTCTCGCCGCGCCGTTCGATGATGCGCGTGTGGGCCAGGCGCGTGCGCGGGTGGCACGACACGTAGACGCAGCAGCCGCACCCGAGCGTGATGGAGTAGGACATGCCCCGTTGTACGCCCGCGCTGTGACGTCGCGGCCTCGGCCGGGTAACGGGCGTGCAAAATTGCCGCGTGATTGGACCAGGCGTCCGCGCGCTATTCGACGAACCGGTAGCCGAGGCCGACCACGGTCTCGATCTGCGGCCCGGCGATACCAAGCTTCGCCCGCAGCCGTCCGACGTGGACGTCTACCGACCGCGTCTCGATGAAGTGTTCGTATCCCCAGACCCGCTCCAGCAGCCGCTCGCGCGAGAGCACCCGGTTGCGGTTCTCCACGAGGAACCGCAGCAGCTCGAACTCACGGCGCGTCAGCCGCACGGGGCGTGTGTCCACGGCGACGGCGACCGCTTCGAAATCGGCGGAGAGGTGGGTGCCCTGATACACGTGCTCGTCGGGCTTCGGGCTTCCGGCCTTGCGCCGCAGCACGGCTCTCACCCGCGCGGCGAGCTCGCGCAGGCTGAACGGCTTGGTGACGTAGTCATCGGCGCCGAGGTCGAGCCCGCTCACGCGCTCGGCCTCGGACGTGCGCGCCGTGAGCATGATGATCGGCATCTGGGCGGTGGCCGGCTGGGCCCGCAGCGCGCGGCACACCTCGGTCCCGCTCAGCACCGGCAAGTTCAAGTCCAGGATGACGAGATCGGGCCGCGACTCCGCGGCAATGCGGAGGCCTTCGTCACCGCTGGCGGCAATCTCGACCTGGGCCTCGCCCGATCGCTCCAGCGCGTGCTTGATCAGCACGGCAATGTCCTGTTCATCCTCGACGACGAGCACACGATGCTGGCGACTCATAGGCACAGACAGCCTACCGGCTGGAAGTTTCGGAGTCGTCACGCCCGTGTTAATTCTGGGTTACACGCGCGCGATAGTCGGCATATGGCCCGTGCCGCGCCCACCGCGGGTCGCGAAATGTCCGGAAACGGCGGGACGTGGTCAAGGCGCAGCGGCAGGCGCACGTCACGCTGTGATGAGGATGTTACGGGTCCGAGACGATCGCGTCGTACCTCTTCGGTACGATGCCCGCAGGGCGTGCGTGGACGACGCCGCGTCGTAAAGCGCGGTTCGGAACGTGCGCGGGAGCGCTTCAGGAGGACGACATGCACACGCAGATTGACGACGCGGTGGCGCTGATGCGGATGGAGTACGCCGAGTGGCCGGGGTTGAAGCTCTCGTTCTGGCAGGCGCAGCGTCTGTGGAACCTCCCCGAGGAGGTTTGCGCCGGGGCGCTTCGCACGCTCACCGAGGCCAGAGTCCTGGCCCGCGACGCGGACGGCGGCTACGTGCGCCGCGCGTCGGACGACAGCGCGTGGTTCCTGCCGGGAGTCTGCAGGGTCGCGCGCACGGATCGTGACACGCCTGCGCGATGAAGGGGACGGTGTCGAGGGGGGACGGCGCCCGCGGTGCCGTACGTGACGATCGGGAGCCGGGGCTCGTGTCCCCCCGGCTCCCGTCTTCCAGGCGTTCCTAGAAGCTGTAGCGAACCGACAACTGGGTCTGCCGTGCCGTGCCGAAGCCAACCGTCCGGTTGAGCGGCCCGAGCATGTAGCCGAACGTCCCGACCTGCGCGTCGGTGAACGGCACGCCGGGCGCGCCGTTCGGCAGGGTGGCGGCGGGGTTCTCGTAGTTCAGCCGGTTGGTGATGTTGAACACCTCCGCCCGCACCTGGACGCTCTGCGAGGAGAGGAACCGGAAGTCCTTGCTGAAGGTCAGGTCGGCCTGCCAGAACTCCGGTCCGCGCAGGAAGTTGCGCGGCAGGTTTCCGAACGCGCCGGGCTGCGGCGTCGCGAACGCCGCGGGGTTGAGATACCGAATGCCGCCGTTGCTCAGATAGGGATTGACGCCGGCCACGAGGTCGGGCCGCTGCGTGCCCCGGCTGTTGCCGCCGGGGATATTCGCCACCGTGACGCCCCCGACCGTGATGTTGTCGGGCCGGCTGATGATCACGTTGACGGGCACGCCGCTGCGCGCGTTCACGAGCGTGCCGACGCGCCAGCCACCGGTCCAGAACCCCGTGCCCGGCAGGAGATACACGAGCGACCCGTTGAACGTGTGCGGAATGTCCTGCGGGTTCGTGCCGTACTCGGTGTTGTAGTCGAATGTGTTCTGCGTCGTTGCCGCTTCGTTGGACCCCTGCGTGGTGCCGCGGTTGCGCGAGAACTGATAC
>JANPJN010000260.1:0-4874 GCA_031425515.1 Acidobacteriota bacterium
ATCGTAGCGGCGCGAACACCGCGGAGCGGGTGCCGACGACGACGTCCACGTCGCCGCGCCGGATGCGCTGCCATTGATCGTGCCGTTCGCCGTCGGAGAGCCCGCTGTGCTGGATGGCGACCCGTTCGCCGAACGCCGCCCGGAAGAGCCCTGCGACGGCCGGCGTGAGCGCGATCTCGGGCACGAGCATCAGCACGCCCCGACCCGAGCGCCGGACGGTGTCGGCAAGGCGGAGGTACAGCTCGGTCTTGCCGCTGCCCGTCACGCCGTGCAACACCACCGCGGCGAACTGCCCGGCGGCGGAGAGTGCGCGCAGCCGCTCGAAGGCCGCCTCCTGCTCCTCGGTGAGCACGTGCCGCGCCCCTGGCGTGCTCGAGGGCAACGCGGCCCCCTGGTCCATCGGATCCCGCTCCATCTGGCGGCGCGTGATGGTCACGAGACCGAGCACCGCCAGCCGCGACAGCGTCGGCGCGCTGATGCCGCGTTGTCCCAGCACGCTCAGGTCGAGGCCGTCCGGCGCCGCCTGGAGGAGGGCCAGCGCCTCACGCTGCCTGGCGCCGAACCGGAGCGCCTCGTCTGCCTTTGCACTTTCAGCTACCGGCGCGCCCGCGACATCCATGCCCTGGGCGGTGAGCGCCGCGACACGCACCGTGCGCGACGCATCGGCAGATCCTTTCAGCGGATGCGTCAACTGGACGAGGCCGTCTCGATGGAGCGTCATCAGCGCCGCAACCGGCACGCCGGCGCCGACGAGCGACTCGACCCGCACGACCCTCCCGCCGGTCAGGGCCTCGAGCAGACGGCGGCGGGCGCCGCGCTCGGTCAGCAGGCGGGCTTCTCCCGTCTCGGTGATGCGCGCGTGCCGCTCGCTCTCGACCCACGCGCGGGGCGGCATGGCGGCGGCCAGGGCCTCACCGGGGCCGGCGGCGTAATAGTCGGCGACCCACGCGGCGAGGCGGACGACGTCGGGCGGAAGGAACGGCTCGGTGTCGAGGACGTCCACGATCGACTTGAGCGCCGCGGGGTCCGGCGTCGGCGGCGGCGCCGTGCTGATGACGATGCCGGTCAGGATGCGGTTACCGAGGGGCACGAGCACTCGGGCGCCGGGCGGCGGGAGCGGCGACTCGTCGGGAACGCGATACGTGAGCGCGTCCAGCGCGGGGACTGGAACGGCGACGGCAATGAGGCGCATGGGCCGCCTACTCGGCGGGGGCGGACGGGCCCGTCGCCGGCGCCTGCCGGCCGAGAACGCCAAGCGCTGTCTTCAAATCCTCCCAGGCCTCGCGCTTGTTGCCGGGGCTCCGGAGGAGGTAGGACGGGTGGAACGTCGGAATGAGCTTCGCGCCGCGGAAGTCGAAGATCCGGCCGCGCAGCTTCGAGATCGGCTCGACCGTGTCGAGCAGTGTGCGTGCCGCAAAGGCGCCCAGGGCGATGACCACCTTCGGCTCGATCGACGCGATCTGCCGGAAGAGAAACGGCTGGCAGGTCTGGATCTCGTCCGGCTCGGGATTGCGATTCCCCGGCGGACGGCATTTCAGGACGTTCGCGATGTAGACCTCGTCGCGCCGCAGCCCCATGGCTTCGATCATCTTCGTGAGGAGCTGTCCGGCGCGGCCCACGAACGGCACGCCCTGCTCGTCCTCGTCTGCGCCCGGCGCTTCGCCGACGAACATGATGTCAGCGGTGCTGCTGCCCGTGCCGAACACGATCTGACGGCGCCCGAGCGTGTGCAGCTTGCAGCGCGTGCACTCGCCGATGTCGATGCGGATGTCGGCCAGGACTTCGGCGATGGATCGGATGAGCGGTACGGGCTCGCCGGTGAGGCTGTCGGCCGCCGCCGTGATGCCGTCCGGCGCCGCGTCGAGCGGGTCGGCCGTGCGGTCCGTCGCGGTGCCCTCGGGCCGCGCATCCTGACGGGCGGGTCCGGCATCGCGCCGGCGCCATCTGGGATCGCGGCTCACGCCCGTCACGCCGAGCTCCTCGTAGAAGCGGAGATGTTCTGCCAGTGGGTTCATGGGGTCGGACGGTTCACGCGGGGCTCTTCGCGATCCGCGCCACGAGACGCTCGGCCCTGTCGAGAATGGCGGCGGCAATTCGCGTCTTGGGCGCGAGCGGCAGTGTTTCCTCGGCGTCGCGGCTGATGAGGGTGACGGCGTTGTCGTCGGACTCGAAGCCGCCGCGATCGGCCGCGATGTCGTTGGCGACGATCAGGTCGGCCTGCTTCGCCCCGAGCTTCGCGCGTCCTCGCGCGACGGGGTCGCCGCTCTCCGCGGCGAAGCCGACGAGCACCGGGCGGTCCGCTGCGCCACGCGCGCGGCCCAGCTCCGCGAGGATGTCCACCGTCCGGACGAGACGCAGTTCCAGCGGCGCGTCGGTCTTTTCAATCTTTCCACCGGTGCTCCCGCCCTCCGGCGTGTAATCGGCGACGGCCGCCGCCATCACGACGATATCGGCCTCTGCGGCGTGGGCCGAGACCGCCCGGTGCATTTCGGCGGCACTGCGCACCGACACCACCTCGAGGCCGGCCGGACGCGGAAGCTGCGAGGGACCGGTGATCAGCACGACTCTGGCGCCACGCCTGGCGGCCTCGGCGGCGACGGCATAGCCCATCTTGCCGCTGGAGCGGTTGCCCAGGTACCGGACGGCGTCGATGTCTTCGTAGGTCGGCCCGGCCGTCACGAGCACGAAGCGCCCGAGCAGCGATCCGGACGGCGTGAGCAGCCGATCCGCGGCGCGCACGATGTCGTCCGGCTCGGCGAGGCGGCCCTTCCCGATCCAGCCGCACGCGAGAAACCCGTCGCCCGGATCCACGAACTGGACGCCGGCCCCGGCAAGCGTCGCAAGATTGCGCCGGACGGCCTCGTGCTCGAGCATCTGCGTGTTCATCGCGGGCGCCATCAGCACCGGCGCGCGGGTGGCCAGGTAGAGCGAGCTGAGGAAATCGTCCGCGATTCCGTGCGCGAACTTGCCGATCACGTTCGCCGTCGCCGGGGCGACGAGCAGCAGACTGATGTCGGTGGCGATCGCGATGTGCTCGATGTTCGCGTTCGCGCCGGTCGCATACTGATCGGTGATGACCGGACGCCGCGTGATGGCCTCGAACGTCACCTCGCCGACGAACCGCTTCGCGGACCGCGTCATGATGGCGACGACGTCGTGGCCGCGCTTCTGGAGGCCGCGCGCCACTTCGACAGCCTTGTAGGCCCCGATTCCGCCGGTCACGCCGAGTGCTACGAGCGCCATGCGGCTCCCCCGAATCTCCGGTGCATCAGGGCCCCGGCTTGAACGTGGACACGATGACGTCGGCCGTGGTCTTTGCCGACCGCAGCCGTGTGCGCTCCGCCAGCACGATGGCGCGGACCCGGTCCACGCAGGCATCGAGCTCGTCGTTCACGACGACGTAGTCGTACTCGGTGAAGGCAGCGACCTCCTCGCGCGCGGTTTGCAGGCGTCGCTGCATCGCCTCCTCGGGGTCGGCGCTGCGTCCGCGCAGTCGCTCTTCGAGCACGGCGTACGACGGAGGCAGCACGAAGATGCCGACCGCCTCGGCGAAGCGCCGCCGGACCTGGCGTGCCCCCTGCACGTCGATGACGAGGACCAGGTCGTTGCCGGCCGCGAGGTCGCGCTCGGCATCGGCGGCGCACGTGCCGTAGAAGTTGCCGAACACGTCCGCCCACTCGAGAAATGCGTTCTCCGCGATCATCGCCTCGAAGTGGATCCGTGTGATGAAATTATAGTCGATGCCGTGCGACTCCCCCGTTCTCGCGGCGCGCGAGGTGTAGGAGCGCGACATCGCCAGATCGGGTACGCAGTGCACGAGCCGCTCGACGACCGTGGTCTTGCCCGTGCCGGACGGCGCCGACACGACGAACAGCAGGCCGCGGCGACGGCCACGCACTTCCGGTGTGCGATCGGGGACTTCACTCAACGTTCTGCACCTGCTCGCGCATCTTCTCGAGCTCCGCCTTCAGCGCCACGACGACCTCCGACACGGCGGGCCCTTCCGCCTTGGATCCCAATGTGTTGACCTCTCGATTCATCTCCTGGATCAGGAAGTCGAGCTTGCGGCCGCAGGGCTCCGGCGCGTCCGACAACGCCCGCCAGTGTTCCAGATGCCCCCGGAACCGGACGACCTCTTCGGTCACGTCCGAGCGCCCGACGAACTTCGCGATCTCCTGCGCGATGAGCCCCTCGTCTGCCAGCGCGTCGGCGCGCAGCTCGCGCACTCGCGCCTCGAGCCGGGTCCGCAGCCCGTCCAGTCCGCCCTCGGCCGCCACGGCCGCCCGCTCGAAGAGGTCGCCGAGGAGCGCGCGTCGGGTTTCCAGATCCTGCCGCAGGTACCCGCCTTCGCGCACGCGCATCCCGTCCAGTTCGTCGATCGCCGCCTGCACGGCCTCTTCGACACGCGCTTCGATCGCCGCGCCGGCTTCAGGGGACTCCTCCGTCCGCTCACGAATCGCGAGCGCCTGCGGGAACCGCAGCAGATCTCCCGGCGTCATCACCCCACTGATGTACCCGCGCTCGCGCGCCTGGTCGAGCGCCCCGCCGAGCGCCGCGAGAAACGTCTCGTTCAGTTCGACCTCCAGCGCCGGCGCCCGGCGCTGCTGCAGATTCACGGTCACTTCGACCCGCCCGCGCCCGAGCCTCCGCTGCACGATGGCCCGGAGCTTCGACTCCGCGGCCGAGAGCGACGGCGGGATCCGCATCTGCAGATCCAGAAACTTGTGATTGACGGACCGCACGGTCACGGCAATCGTCGCCGCCTCGTCGTCTCTCGTCAACGCGGCGAATCCCGTCATGCTCTTGATCATGAGATTGATGGCTGCCGTTCCGGGGCCGGCGCCCCACCGCCGAACAACTGGAGCGCATACAGT
>JANPJN010000261.1:0-6611 GCA_031425515.1 Acidobacteriota bacterium
CAGCTCGACGACTCCGTGCGTGTCCGCGCCCGTCCGTGCCCGTCCGTGTTCCGGATCTCTCGTGACGCAATCGGATTCGACATTCGTCCGCGGCGTTCGCCGTCAACTACGTGTGGAGTGAGCCCTCCCTGAATGCAGCTCGACGACTCCGTGCGTGTCCGTGCCCGTCCGTGTTCCGGATCTTTCGTGAACGCAATCGGATTCGACATTCGTCCGCGGCGTTCGCCGTCAACTACGTGTGGAGTAAGCCCTCGTGAATGCAGCTCGACGACTCCGTGCGTGTCCGCGGCCGTCCGTGCCCGTCCGTGTTCCGGATCTCTCGTGACGCAGGTTCGTTGCAGTGCACTCAGCGGCCCGAGGCGTCAGGCGGCCGGCAGGCTGCGGCTCAGGAAGCGGCACAGGACGAATCCGTCCATCCACTTGAAGGGCCCGACGCCGGTCGTGTAATGCCCGCACGGCAGCGCCGCGACCTCATGGTCGATCCCCCGCCGCTTGAACTCGTCGATGAGCATGCGCGACAGCGTGACGGGGAACGTGAGGTCGTAGCGTGCGTAGACCAGCAGCACGCGTTTGCCGCGCACCCGCTCGAGATACGGGAACGGCGAGATCGGCATCCAGATGCGGCGCAGCGCGTCGAGATCGACACGGCCGTCCAGGCTCTCGCGGACGTGTGCGGTGGAGAGCCCCTCCCAGATCACGTCGGCGAAGTAGGGGGAGATGTGATTGAGTGCGGCCGCGCGGATCAGTGGCTCGTGCGCCGCGGTCAGCATCGACAGGCATGATCCGAGGCTCGTGCCGAGGATGCCGATCGACTCGTAGCCCTCCCGGGCCAGCCAGGCAATCGCACGCCGCGCGTCGAGAACGGCCTGCCGGCAGACCTGCGCCGTCCGTCCCACGTTGGCGCTGACGATGTAGTCTGCGCGACGCAGTTCGGGAGGCATGCGCGCGTCGTGATACGGCAGGCTCAGACGCAGGGCCGAAATCCCGAACCGGTTGAGGAGCCGGCAGAGGCCGACATGCCCGCCGGCGTCGGCGTTCCATTGCGGCAGGACGAGGACGGCGCGCTTGCGACCGCGCGCGGACGGGTCGGGGAAATACCGTGCCCGTACGAGATTGTTCTCGGCATGCGGCGTGGTGATCGCGCTCGGAAACGAGAGGAGATCCCCGTCGAGGTGATAGGCGTCCGTCGGCTCCAGCGCGAAGAAGCTGTCGCTCTCTTCGAGCGTCCGCGATGCCCAGGCGGTGAGGCGGTCGGCTTCATCCGGCCCGTGCGGATCCACCCCGTCGAGCCAGTCCAGCCCCCACTCGAACGGTCGCACCAGCCGGTGCTCGGCCGCGGCGGCGAGGCGCCGCTCCCACTGATGAAAGACCCTCGAGATCACGCGCCGAGCCGCGCTTCCACGGTGGCGGCGACGTCGAGGAGTTGTCCCGTGCGGCCGCGGTGCCCAACCAGCTGCATGCTGATGGGCCACCCCTCGCTCGTCGTGCCCGCCGGCACCGCAATCGCCGGATGTCCCGTGATGTTGAACAGTTGCGTGAGCCGCAGCATGGCCGCGCGCACCGGTTCGGGGCGGCCATCCAGATCGACCGTGGCGGCACCGAGGACCGGCGCCGGCATGGGCAGCGTCGGCAGCAGCAGCGCATCGCAGCCAGTCAGCGCGGCATCGACCGCGCGTGTCAGCACCGAGCGCAGGAACATCGCGCGCACGTAGTCTTCCGCCAGCACGTAGCGGCCCATCTCGAGCCGCAGGCGAACGCCGGGAGAGTACCGGTCGGGGTGCCGCTCGAGCATCGCGGCATGGAACCAGGACGCTTCCGGCAGGACAATGTGGAGGTACACCGTCGATGTCCAGGCCGCGTCGTCCACGGTGGCCGTCTGGATGCGATGACCGTCCGCGGAGAGCCGACCTCGGACGCCGCCGAGGGCGGCGCGGACCTCCGGGTCGAGGCGCTCGCAGAAGTAGCCGTCGGGTACGCCGAGCACGAACCGCTGCGGCCGCGGCGCGGCGAAGTCTGGAGTGCGGCCGGACAGCGCCTCGAACATGGCCGCGACATCGCCGACGGTTCTGGCCATCGGACCGGGATGATCGAGCGTTGCGCTGAGCGGGACGATGCCGTCGGAGGGGAGCTCGCCGAACCCCGGCTTCAGACCCACGACGCCGCAGGCGGCGGCCGGAATCCGTACTGAGCCTCCCGTGTCAGTGCCGACGGCGGCGAAGCACATACCTTCGACGAGCGCGGCAGCCGCACCGCCGCTCGAGCCGCCGGCCGAGCGCGACAGGTCGCGCGGGTGCCGGACGGGCCCGAATGCCGATTCCTCGCTGGTGGTCCCGAAGGCGAACTCGTGGAGGTTGGTCTTGCCGACGATCACCGCGCCGGCCTCGCGGAGCCGGGCCACGATCGAGGCATCGCGGGTCGGCTGCCGGGGAGGCACCGCGGAGCCGGAGGTCGTCGCCGTGCCCGCGACATCGATCAGATCCTTGACCGAGACCGGCACGCCGTGGAGCACCCCCCGATACTGGCCGCTGGCAATCGCGCGCTCGGCGGCGGCCGCCTCGGCAAGGGCGCTCTTCTCCATCACGGTGATGAAGGCGTTCAGTTCCGGCCGGGCGGCGATGCGATCGAGGCACGCCCGGGTGAGGTCCACCGGTGAGACCGCGCGGCTCCGGATGAGCGGCGCCACGTCGCCGATCGACTGGGGGCGCGCGGCAGGGGACGTCATTCCGTGGTCTCGGCGCCCGGCGACGCGGCGGGGCCCTGGCGGATCGTCGTGCCGGGCACGAGACCCGCATCGTGGATGGTGCGTTCCGCCTCGCGCAGGGCGGACGTCGATTGCGCGAGCGACTCGAGCAGCGGCTTCAGCGCCGGGAGCCCGCGTCGGTCCGCATCCGCGCAGGCCGCGCGCAGCCAGCTCTCGACTTGTACCTGCGATCGGTGATCCATGTCAGTCACTTCGACGAACGGCGCCGGCGCGACGCGCGGACGCCAGGTCCGCAGCCGCTCCGTCGTGGAGCGGCGAGCCTCCAGCGGCCCCGATGGTAAGCTGTGCGCAGGCTCCGGGCGGGAATCTCCATGCTGCGGCGCTGCCACCAAGGTTACCGTACGCCGTGAGCGATCGCATCCTCGCCGCCGTCATGCCCGGGCCGCTCCGGCCGATCGAGATCCGCGACTTCGCCCGACCCACGCTGCCTGCCGGCGCCGCCCTGCTGCGCACCGAGCGCTCCGAAGTCTGCGGCACCGACGTGCACCTGTGGCACGGACGTCTGGCCGGCGTGCCCTATCCCATCATTCCGGGTCACGTCTCGGCCGGGCACCTCGACGCCATCCGGGGCCCGCTGCGCGGGATCGACGGGACGGATCTGCGCGAGGGCGACCGCGCCGTGTTCTTCGACGTGCACCGGACCTGCGGACAGTGCCGCGCCTGCACCGTGCATCACACGCCGACACGCTGCCCCGCTCGACGCGTGTATGGCATCACCGATCCATCCGCCGAGGGTCTGTACGGCGGGTGGTCGCAGGCCATCTACCTGGAGCCGGGAGTCGGGGTGGCGCGCCTGCCCGACTCCGTCGGCTTCGACGACTACATCGGCGCCGGCTGCGGGCTCCTGACGGCCGTCCATGCGATCGAACGCGCCGCGATCACGCCGGGCGACACGGTCGTCGTGCAGGGGACCGGAGCCGTCGGCCTGAGCACAATCGCGCTGGCGCGTCTCGCCGGGGCGTCCACCATTCTCGCCATCGGGGCGCCGCCGGCGCGTCTGGATCTCGCGCTGGCGATGGGAGCCGACCGGGTCTTCGATCTCGCGAACACGACGACCGACCAGCGCGTGGACGAAATCCGTGCCGCGACCTTCGGCGAGGGTGCGGACGTCGTCGTCGAGGCCGCCGGATCGGCACGGGCGGTCGAAGAGGGCGTGCGCCTGGCCCGGGACGGCGGGCGCTACGTGATCGCCGGCCACTACACGGACGCGGGCACGAGCGCGATCAACGCGCACCGCGACATCAACCGCAAGCATCTCGAGATTCGCGGCTGCTGGGGGAGCGAGGCCCGGCACTTTCTCTCCGCGATCGCCATCCTCGAAGTGCATGCGGCACGCGTGCCGTGGCGGGCGATTGGCGAACGCACCTACGCCCTGAACCAGTTGAACGAGGCGCTGGCCGATGCGGAAGCGATGCGCATCATCAAGGCGCTGGTCGATCCGGCGGCATTGGCATGAGCAGAGGCAGCGGCAGCATGCGGAACACGAAGATCATCGCGACCGTCGGACCGGCGTCCTCGACGCCCCCCATGCTCGAAGCGCTGCTGGCGGCGGGGGTGAACGTGTTCCGCCTCAACTTCTCGCACGGTAACCACGAGTCGCACGCCCGCACGTTCCACGCGATCCGCGCGGCGTCTCGACAGGCGGACCGGCATATCGCCGTCCTGCAGGATCTGAGCGGCCCGAAGATCCGCACCGGTCCGATTGCCGGAGGCGCGCCGCTCACGCTCACCGCAGGCGACGAAATCCGCATCGCCGCCGGCACTGAACCGGCCTCGCGCGACTGCATCTCCACAGCGTACGCACCGCTGGTTGAATCCGCGCGTCCGGGCGATCGGCTCTTCCTGGACGACGGACGGCTGGAGCTGCGCGTCACGGGACGCCGCGGCGCGGACCTGACGACCGTCGTCGTCACCGGAGGCCCCCTCGGCGAGCACAAGGGCATTAATGCTCCCGGCGTCGCCCTGCCCGCCTCGTCGGTCACCGCGCGGGACGCCGACGACCTGCGCTTCGGTCTGGCACTCGGCGTGGACCTCGTGGCGCTGAGCTTCGTCCAGACAGCCGACGACGTGCTGACGGCCAGGGACGTGATGATTGCCGCGGGTCGTCCCGTGCCCGTGATTGCCAAGATCGAACGGCCCGCCGCGGTAGCCAACCTGGACGGCATCCTGGCGGCTGCCGACGGCGTGATGGTCGCGCGGGGCGACCTGGGGCTCGAGATGCCGCTCGAACAGCTCCCCCGAGTGCAGAAGCAGATCGTACGGAGCGCCCGGGCGCTCGGACGACCGGTGATTCTCGCCACGCAGGTCCTCGAATCGATGCGCGTCGATCCTCGGCCCACACGGGCGGAAGTGAGCGACGCGGCCAACGCCGTCGATCAGGGCGTGGACGCCATCATGCTGGCGGGGGAAACGGCGTCGGGGGCCTATCCCGTGCGCGCCGTCGAGACACTGGCCGCCGTGATCGACGACGCGGAGTCGATGCCACCGGCCGACCGCGTCATGCTGGCGATGGACCCGGGCGGCACGCGCCACAGCCGGGCGCTGTGCGAAGCGGCGCTCACGCTGGCGGCCACAGGTGAGGCTGACGCGATTGTGGCCGTCACCCGGGGTGGCAAGACCGCACGGCTGCTGTCGGCGCTTCGACCGGGAGCCCCGATCTTCGCAGCGACCGAGAGCGAGCGCGTGGCCGGCACGCTGGCGCTCTACTGGGGCGTGGCCCCGGTCCTCACCGAGGAACGTGGCATCGAGCGGCTCGAACGGCTGCTGCTCGACCGCGGCATCCTCGAGCCCGGGGCCGTCGTCGTCTTCGTGAACGTCAACGCCGACGTCAGCCGCGCGGACGCGAATTTCGTGAACGTCCAGCGGATCGGGTAGGCCCTTCCACCCTTCTTTCCGTCAGTCTTCCAGATAACGTTTCAGGGCGGCCATCGACAGGTGCCAGCCCCGCTCGACCACGCTGTAATAGCGTCTGAAGCGCGCGGTGTCCTCGAACCCTGACTGTCGAATGCGCAGCCGGCACGCATCGTCTTCCTCCGTGCACTCGACCTGCAGCGCCATCGGCCCGATCGGATCGCCGTCGGGCGGGAGCCACCAGGCGTCCGCGACGAAGAGCTCGCGCCCGGCCTTGTGCTCCATGACGATGCCGTAGAAGACGCCGCCAAGGCGCCCGAGCACCGGATCGCGATCCGGGGTGGGGTCCCACTCGACGGCATACACACCGAGCGGCCGCGGCGTCGTGACGGACCGGGCCGCCAGCCACCAGGTTGCGATCGCGTGAGGGTCGAAGAAGGCCTCGAGCACGGCGTCTGGCGCAGCGCGGATGAGCAGCGAATGATCGAAGCCGGTCGGCGACGGACCCGATGGGCTCATGCGCTGGATCCTACCGGGTGGCCCGGTCGAGCGCAAAGCAGCTATGCTGGAACCGTATGGACGTCGTACCAGAAGCCCGGCCGCAAGCCGACGAGTCGTGGGACCACCACTATCGCGACGAGCGCGACGCCGCGTATCTGTATCGGGCGCTGGCGTCCGTGGAAAAAACCCCGGAGCTCAGCGGCCTGTTCGGCAAGCTGGCGGTGGTCGAAGACCGGCACGTCCAGCGGTGGGAGGAGTTGTTCCGCTCGAGCGGCCGGCCGCTGCCGGCCTACAAGACCGCGGGGCGCACGCGCCTGCTGGCCTGGGCCGCACGCAAGTTCGGCACGTCGCTCGTGCTCCCGATGATGCTGGCCGAGGAGGGACGGGAGGTCCAGGCCTACCTCGGCCTCGCGCGGCACTCGCAGCATCGGGAGACGCACGCGGCCGCCCTCGAGATCGCGAACGATTCGGCGGTGCATGCGCGCGAGTTGTCCGTGGC
>JANPJN010000262.1:0-2563 GCA_031425515.1 Acidobacteriota bacterium
ACGTGCCTGCGTGACTACGTCCACGTGACGGATCTCGCCGCCGCGCACGTGCTCGCGCTCGAGACGCTGCGAAAGGGCGGCGCGTCCGGCCGCTACAACCTGGGCAACGGGCGGCCGACGTCGGTGCGCGACGTCCTCGACGCGATCGAACGCGTGCTGGGCCGCAAGGTGCCGTTTACCCAGGGACCGCGCCGGGCCGGTGATCCCGGCATTCTCTACGCATCGAGCGATCGCGCCCGACAGGATCTCGGCTGGCGCCCGCGCTTCGAGGACATCGACGTGATTGTCGAGACGGCCTGGCGCTGGCGGGAGTCGCATCCGCACGGGTACGCCGCAAAGGCGCGGAGCTGATGTCGCGTCTCAAAGGGCAGCTCGCCGATCCGCTCCTCTCGGTCGTCATGCCCGCGTACAACGAGCGCGCGACGATCGAAGAAATGATCCGGCGCGTACTGGCCGTGCCGATCCGCACCGAGCTCATCGTCGTGGACGACGGCTCGAAGGACGGGACCCGGGAGATCCTGGCGCAGCTTGCCACCGAGCTGAAGTTCAAGCTCGTGCTGAAGCCGGCCAACGGGGGCAAGGGGTCGGCGCTTCGGCGCGGCTTCCAGGAGGTCACCGGGGACCTCGTCGTCATTCAGGATGCCGACCTCGAATACTCCCCCGAGGAGTTTCCGGGGCTCATTGAGCTCATCTGCGAAGGGCGCGCCGACGTAGTCTACGGCTCGCGCTTCCTCGGCCGTCACCGCGTCTTCCTGTTCACCCACTACGCCGGCAACCGGTTCCTCACGCTCGTCACCAACGTGCTCTACAACACGATGCTGAGCGACATGGAAACCTGCTACAAGGTCATGCGGACCGAGGTGCTGCGGTCGATGACGCTCGACTCGGACGGCTTCGGCATCGAGCCCGAGCTGACGGCCAAGATTTTCAAGCGGCACTACCGCGTCTACGAAGTGCCGATCACCTACGACGGACGCAACTACGACGAGGGAAAGAAGATTACCTGGCGCGACGGCTTCGTCGCCCTCTGGGTCCTGTTCAAGTACCGGTTCACCGAGTGAATCCGCTCCACCGCCTGCTGGGGTACGCCCGGCCGTATCGCGGGCGGTTCGTCGCGGCTGGCGCCGCCATGGTGCTCTACGCGGCGTCCACGGCCGCCGTCGCGGCCCTCATCCGGCCCGTCATCGACAAGGTCCTCCCCGAAGGCGAGGGGCTCGTTCGCTGGTGCATCTGGCTGCTCGCGGTCTACTTCGTCAAGGGGGCCAGCGCTTACGCCTCCACCTACGTGATGACCGACATCGGCCAGCGCGTCGTCCGGGACCTGCGCGACCGTCTGTTCCGCCACATCCTCGATCAGTCGGCGTCGTTTTTCAGCCGCCGGACGACGGGTCAGTTGATGTCGCGGATTACCAACGACGTCAACCAGGTGCAGCAGGCGGTGTCGGAGACCATTGGCGATCTCCTGCGCGAAGGCTTGTCGGTCATCGGCTTTGCCGCGTACCTCTTCTATGTGGACGCCCGCCTGGCGCTCGTTGCCGTCACCGGTGCGCCGCTGGTCGTCTATCCGCTCGTCCGGTTCGGCAAGCGGATTCGCAGCACCACGCGCAAGAGCCAGGAAGAGCTCGAGTACCTCTCGCATGTGACCGCCGAGGCCTTCACCGGGCACCGCATCGTCAAGGCCTTTGGCGCCGAGGCGCACGAAGCCGCGCGATTCGGCCGGGCCTCTCACCGGCTGTACCGAACCAACTTGCGCGTGACCCGTGCGCTCGCGATATTGCCGCCGCTGATGGAGCTGCTCGGCGGCGTCGCGGTCGTCGCCCTCATCTGGTACGGCAGCACGCAGATCCAGCGGGGATCGCTCACGCAGGGTGAGTTCGCGTCGTTCGTCGCCGCGGCGTTCATGATGTACGGCCCCATCAAGAAACTGAGCCGGGTGAACGGGACCATCCAGCAGGCGATGGCGGCCTCCGAGCGCATCTTTGAGCTGCTCGACACCCACTCGGAAGTGACCGACCGGCCGGGCGCGCAGGCGCTCCCCATGCTGCGCGACGGCATCGAGTTCCGGAACGTGACGTTCGGCTACGACGACCGGCCGGGCAAGCACATCCTGCGTGACGTGTCGTTCCGGGTCGCGGTCGGCCAGGCGGTCGCCATCGTCGGGCTGAGCGGTGCGGGCAAGACGACGCTCGTGAACCTGGTTCCGCGGTTCTACGACGTCGCCTCCGGAGCCATCTTCATCGACGGCGTCGATTTCCGCGAGGTGTCGCTCGCGTCTCTGCGCGCGCAGTTCGGGATCGTGACGCAGGACACGGTGCTGTTCGACGAAACGATCGCCGCCAACATCGCCTATGGATCCGCCGGTGCGACGCCGGCCGCCATCGAAGCCGCGGCCAGGGCCGCGCACGCGCACGACTTCGTCAGCGCGCTGCCGCAGGGCTACGAGACGCCCATCGGCGAGCGCGGGCAGCGGCTGTCGGGCGGCCAGCGCCAGCGCCTCGCGATCGCGCGCGCCCTGCTGAAGAACTCGCCGATTCTCATCCTGGACGAAGCGACCTCCTCGCTC
>JANPJN010000263.1:0-17620 GCA_031425515.1 Acidobacteriota bacterium
CGCGCCCGCCTGCGTGACGGTGTAGGTGCTGCCCGCGATCGTCAGCGTGCCGCTGCGGTTCGCGGTGGCGGTCGTGGCCGCGACGGCGAACCCCACCGAGCCGTTGCCGGACCCGCTCGCGCCGGAAGTGAGGGTGATCCAGGCCGCGTTGCTGACCGCCGTCCAGGCGCAGCCCGTGCCGGCGGCGACGGAGACACTGCCCGATCCGCCCGACGCGGTCACCGAATGCGACGCGGCGGAGAGCGTGGGGGCGCACACCTGGGAGAACCCGAACGTGTTGGACGGCAGGCTCACGCCGACGCCGCCAGGCCCGATGGCGGAAACCCGCGCTTCGTAGATGAGGCCGCCGGTCAGTGGCGTCGAGAGCAGGGTGACGAAATCCATCCGGATCATACCGTCGCCCTCCGGCGTCGGCTTCCCGAGCGCCACGGTCTGCGCGGCCTGCGTGGCTCCGGCGACGAAGACGTCGAGCGTGTAGCTCTGGACGAGGGCGGCCCCGCCGGAATCGACACCGTCATGGTCGGTGGACGGCGTGAACTCGATGCGTCCCGCGTCGAGGATGCTCTGAGCCTGCGCCGCGGGGGCCCACAGCAGCCCGAGCATCAGGGTGACGAGTGCAGCCTTGCCGGTCCTCACATTTACAGACATGACGTCCTCGTTACAGTTGTCCACCCGGTCGACGGCCCGGCATGGACCTGAGCTGTGCACAATCGGATCCGGCATCGTGGCCGCCGCTATCTCGTTGCATCGATTGGGGAACGGCGAACAGGCGGGAATGGGCGAACGGCCGTGGCTAACGATTTTGTGCGGCCTCCGGCAGGACTGTGCGCCCGCGTGCGGGAGACGCCGGACGGCCGGATGAGCGGGTGGACCGGCCTACGGCGCGAGGTAGGTCGTCTTGACGGTGGTATAGAACTCCGCCGCGTAGCGCCCCTGTTCCCGCGGGCCGTAGCTCGACGCCTTCCGGCCGCCGAAGGGCACGTGGTAGTCCACGCCGGCGGTCGGCAGGTTGACCATCACCATGCCCGCCTGCGCATGGCGCTTGAAGTGCGCCGCGTGCTTGAGCGACGTCGTCACGATCCCGGACGACAGCCCGGACTCGGTGTCGTTGGCGATCGCCAGCGCCTCGTCGTAGTCCCGCGCGCGGATCACGCAGGCGACCGGGCCGAAGATCTCCTCGCGCGAGATCCGCATGGCGTTGGTCGCGTCCACGAAGAGGGCCGGCGACAGATAGTAGCCGTCGGTCGCGCGCGACAACCGCTCGCCGCCCGTCGCCAGGCGCGCCCCTTCCCGCTGGCCGAGCGCGATGTACTCGAGGTCCTGGTCCAGTTGCGGCTGCTCGACCACCGGTCCGACGTCCGTCCCGGGCGCCAGGGCGTTGTCCACACGCAGCGACGCGAGCTTCGTCGTGAGCGCCTCCACGAACCGATCGTGGATGCCGTCGGTGACGATCAGCCGCGACGACGCGGTGCACCGCTGCCCGGTCGAAAAGAACGCTCCCTGCACCGCCACATTGACCGCCGTCCCCAGCTCCGCATCGTCGAGCACCACGAGCGGGTTCTTGCTGCCCATCTCGAGCTGGACCCGCGCCATGCGGCTGACCGCCTTGCGCGCGATCTCGCGCCCGGTCGCGACGGAACCGGTGAAGCTGATGGCCGCCACGTCCGGATGCGCGACCAGGGTCTCGCCGACGACCGAGCCGGATCCGACGACCAGATTGAAGACGCCTGGTGGCAGACCCGACGCCGCCAGGATCTCCGCGATCACCCACGCGCAGCCCGGGGTCCACTGCGCCGGTTTGAAGACCACGCAGTTGCCGAACGCCAGCGCGGGCGCGATCTTCCAGGCCGGGATCGCGATCGGGAAATTCCAGGGCGTGATGAGCCCGACGACGCCGAGCGGCTCGCGGGTGATCTCGACCTCCACGCCCGGGCGGACCGACGGAAGCTTTTCGCCCGAGAGGCGGAGCGCTTCGCCGGCGAAGAACTTGAAGATGTGCCCGGCGCGGACCGTCTCGCCGATCCCTTCCGGCAGCGTCTTGCCTTCCTCGCGGGCGAGGAGCCGGCCAATCTCCTCCCGCCTGGCGAGAATGTCGGTGCCGACCTTGTCGAGGATGTTCGCGCGATCCTGAATCGAGCTGACGGACCACTGCGGAAAGGCTTGCGCCGCGGCGGCAATGGCGGCACTGGTCTGCGCGGCGTCGGCCTGGGCGTACTCGCCGATGACGTCGGTCAGGTCCGATGGGTTGCGGTTGGGGGCCCAGGTGCTGCCTGCCAGCCATTCGCCGCCGATGTAGTTGTGGAATCTGTTGGTCATGGCGGTGGTCAGAGCAGTCCGCGCTCCGCAAGGTTCTTCATCAAGGCGACCGCCCCGAAGGTCCAGGGGGCGATGCGGTCCGTGTAATTGACGCGGTTCACGAGGGCGCCGAGCCGCGGCGTTTCGACCGTCACGATATCACCAGCGAGGTGCGTGAAGCCCTTCCCCGCGCCGCTGCGATCGACCGTCGGGGCGAACATGGTGCCCAGGAAGAGCATCAGCCCGTCAGGATACTGGTGGTTCGCGTTGATCGTCTGCTCGACGAGCGCCAGCGGGTCCCGGCTGATCTTCGACATCGAGCTGTGCGCCGTGAGCGCGAAGCCGTCCGAGCCGGTGATGTGCAGCGCGAGCTCGGCCTGCCGCACGTGGTCCATCGAGAACTTGGCGTCCAGCAGGCGGATGAACGGCCCGATCGCGCAGGAGGCGTTGTTGTCTTTCGCCTTGCCGAGCAGCAGGGCGCTCCGCCCCTCGAAGTCGCGCAGATTGACGTCGTTGCCCAGCGCCGCCCCTACGACGCGGCCGCGGCTGTTGACGGCCAGCACGACCTCAGGCTCCGGGTTGTTCCATGCCGACCCGGGGTGAATGCCGACTTCGGCGCCCGTTCCGACCGAGGCCATCGGAGGAGCCTTCGTGAAGATCTCGGCATCCGGCCCGATGCCGACTTCCAGGTACTGCGACCATGCGCCCTGACCGATGAGGACCTCTTTCAGCCGGGCCGCTTCCGCAGAGCCCGGCTGGATGGTCTGGAGGTTGTCCCCGATGACCGCGGTGATCGAGTGCCGCAGTCCCTCGGCTTTTGCGGCATCGCCGCGCGCCTGCTCCTCGATCACCCGCTCGAGGAGACTCGAGACGAACGTCACCCCGCTGGCCTTGACCGCTTGCAGGTCGCACGGCGCGAGCAGCCAGCAGGCATCGTCCGAGCGCGCGTCGTGCGCCGAATTGGCCAGCAGGTCCGCGACGGACCCGAGTTGCGGGAGGCCGCGCGCCGACCGGACGACAGCCGCGGGGTCGTCGAGATCGAGGAGCTGCGCCGAGGTCGGGGCCAGGCGCGAGAGGTCGAGCACCTCTCCGCGGTGGATCGCGACCGGCGCAGGCCCTGAGCCAGGCACCCAGGCCCGGCCGACCAGCACCGCCTCGACATGGTCCTGCGGAAGTGCCGCCGCGGAGCGCAGCCAGTTGTGCATCGCTCCATTATCCATCGACGGCGCGGGGCGGTGCGAACGCCGAGCCGTGAAAGGCGATGTTAAGATGCCGCGCAGACCGGCGAAGGAGAGCAGACGGGACCCATGCGCATCGGCATTCTGACCAACGAATATCCTCCCCACGTCTACGGCGGCGCGGGCGTCCACGTCGAGTACCTGACGCGCGAGCTCGCGGCGCTCGACGGGGGGCGCCACACCGTGGACGTGCTGTGCTTCGGAGATCAACGCGAGGAGCAGGGCGGGCTGCGCGTCCACGGCGTCCAGCCGCCCGCCGCGATCGCCACCGCCGATCCGCGGCACGCGAAGCTCTTCGCGACGCTGCTGCAGGATCTCGTCATGAGCGGACGCCTCGACGCGGTCGATGTGGTCCACTGCCACACCTGGTACACGCATCTCGCCGGATGCCTGGTCAAGCAGCTCCGGGGAGTGCCCCTGGTCCTGACGACACATTCACTCGAGCCGCACAGGCCGTGGAAGGCTGAGCAGCTCGGCACGGCGTATCAGGTCTCGACCTGGATCGAGCGCACCGCGTACCAGAATGCCGACGGCGTCGTGGCCGTCTCGGCGTCGATGAAGGCGGACGTGCACGAGCTCTACGGCGTCCCCCTCGATCGCATCCAGGTGATCCACAACGGCATCGACCTGCAGCAGTACCGGCCGACGCCGGACCCGGCGGTGCTGCTCGAGTACGGGATCGATCCGGCCGTGCCCTTCGTGCTCTTCGTCGGACGGATCACGCGGCAGAAGGGGATCATCCACCTCGTCAACGCCATCCGGTACATGACTCCGGGGACGCAGGTCGTGCTCTGCGCCGGCGCGCCCGACACACCGGAGATCGCGCACGAGATGGCAGAGGCGGTCGAGCGCGCACGCACCGAGAGCCACCACCGGATCGTGTGGATCCGCGACATGCTCCCAAAGGCCCGCACCATCGCGCTCTACACGCACGCCGCACTCTTCGTGTGCCCGTCGGTCTACGAACCCTTCGGGATCATCAACCTCGAGGCGATGGCGTGTGAAACGCCGGTCGTGGCATCAGCGGTCGGCGGGATCCCGGAAGTGGTGAATGACGGAGAGACGGGCCTGCTCGTCCCGACGAGGCCTGGCGTCGGCGGCGTGGAACCGGCCGACCCGCAACGCTTTTCGCAGGAGCTCGCGGCGGCGGTCAATACCCTCCTCGGTGACCCGGCGCTGCGCGCCTCGATGGCCGCCGAGTCGCGGCGCCGCGTGGAAGAGCACTTCAGCTGGACGGCGATCGCCCGGCAGACGGCCGCGTTCTACGCGGAGCTGACGGCCCGCTGACCCGCGCGCCCGATCCTTACGAGCTGGCCGGCTGTCGGATGGAGCGCGCGGCGTCTTCCGGGCCGTCCGATCGCAGCATCGCGCCGGCCCACAGGCCGAGCCTGAGCAGGTACCGGACGTCCCGTCCCCAGCACCGCAATCCCCGGATCGCCACCATGCGCGGATCGATGTGGCGCGGGCCGCGGCGGCCGACGCGCATGCCGACGAGCCGCTCGCCCGCCGTCGCGCACGCGATGCCGCCGAAGAACACGAAGTAGCAGCCGGCGAGTACCAGGCCGAGCAGGGCGAAGATCGGCCCCGCGGCCCCGCCGAACGAGGCCGGGCCCGATCCCGACAGGATCATGGTGGCGGTGATGGTGAGGAGGAGCAATCCCGCGACGCCGGCACCGTCAGCGGCGACCGCCGCCAGCGGCCGCCACGCCGGAAACGGTGGCGGGCTCTCGGCTCCCGCTCTGGACGGGACCGGCTGCACCGTTTCGGCCGCGGGGGCGGCCGGCGCGGGCGCGGGGCGTACTCCCCGCAGACGCGCGAGCGCGATCACCGCATCCTCGCCTGACGGCAGCAGCGACGCACAGCCGGCCAGCGCCTCCTCGGGATCGATCGACAGCCCGCGCGCGTACTGCCGGATGGCCGTGCGGGCATAGAGGCCGGACGGCAGGTCCCCCAGGCGACCCTCGTCGATGGCCTGCAGCAGCTTCTCCGCCACGCCGATGCGCCGGGCGAGCGTCGATCGCCGCTCGCCTCGCGCTTCGCGGGCCCGCCTCAGCCGTTCGTGCACAGGAACTACGTCCACGGTTTCCACGGTGCTTACCCCCACCCTCCCCTATCGACCGATGACTGGGTTTTCATTACGGCCGGGGAGCGCGAACCCCGGAGACGGGCCGCGTGGGGGGTGATACGATAACCGTCCCTGCGGGAATGCGCCGACCCCTTCTGTATTACTGGGCCCGATGACACAGCTCACGAGCACGCCTGAAGACCTGTCCGCACGCCTGTCCATCACAGGCGACCTGTCGGCTGACGAAGATGTCGCCATCCGCGGCCGCTTCGAAGGCCAGATCTATCTGCCCGACCACCACCTGTCGATCGAAGCGTCCGCGTCCGTGACGGCGAAAATCGTCGCCCGCTCGGTCACGATCGGCGGCGCGGTCGAAGGCACGATTGTCGCGAAGGAACGAGTGTGGGTGATGGCCACGGCCCGGGTGCGCGGCCATCTGACGACGCCGGCAATCACGCTGGCGGAAGGCGCCCAGTTCACAGGCTCGGTCCATCCGGATCGGACCGAGTCGGCGATGCACGTCGCCCGCTACCGCGCCAAGCAGGCCTGACCGGCGCGGTCTCGCCGCTGCACACGGCAGACCCGGCGACCGCGCCGCTCAGATCTGCTCCTGCAGGAACGCCGCGACGAACTCGCCCGCGCGCCGGACGACGCCGCGCCGACGCCAGCCGTCGAGCGTCACGCGGTCGCACCCCTCCAGGTCCGCGAGGAACGTCTCGTGCATGGCGCACGCAAGCCCCGCGTCGTAGAAGCAGACGTTGTTCTCTTCGTTGAGCGCGAACGAGCGGTTGTCGAAGTTCGTCGTCCCGATCGTGGCCCACACCGCATCCACCACCATGATCTTGTGGTGCAGCATCGTGTGGTTGTATTCCTGGATCTCGATGCCGGCCCTCAGCAGCGGCCCGAACAGCCGCACGCTGTTCTGCCGCGCGAGCCAGTTGTCGTTGTGGATGCCCGACACCATGACCCGGACGTCCACGCCGCGCTTCTTCGCGTCCACCAGCGCGTCGAGCGCCGCCTCGTCCGGCACGAAGTACGGGTTCCCGATATAAATCGACCGCCGCGCGCAGATGATGGACAGGTAGTACATCGTCCGCACCGTCGATGCCCCGATCTCCGGGGAGCTCATGATGGTCTGCACCGCGAGCGTCCCGGCCGGCGGCGCGTCGGGCGGGTAATAGAAGGGGCCGGAGATCAACTCGCCGGTCGTCTGGAGCCAGTTCTGGCCGAAGCCGGTCTGGAGCGGCGTGACGCCCGGGCCTTCGAGCCGGATCTGGGTGTCGCGCCACTGGCCGGCATCCTCCGCGTTGCCCTTCCAGTGGTCCGCGATGCCGGCGCCGCCGGTGAAAGCCACCCGTCCGTCGATGATGAGCGATTTCCGGTGGGTGCGGTGGTTGAAGCGCCCGAGCGCGTACGACCGGATCGGGTTGTACCAGGCGAGCTGGCACCCGCCCGACTCTAGCGTCGTCAGAATCTCGGCGCCGATGGTCGAGGACCCCACCGCGTCGAGCAGGACCTTGACCTTGATCCCCTCGGCCGCCCTGCGCGCCAGCGCCTGCGCAAACGTCTTCCCGATTTCTCCCGCCCAGTAGATGTAGGCCTCGATGGTGATCGAGAACTGCGCCCGATCGATGGCCTCGAGCATGGCGGGGTAGAAGGCATCGCCGTTGCTCAGGATGTCGATCCGGTTGCCCGGCGCGAACGGCACCCCCGTCGCCCCCGCCATGGTTGGCAGGAACTCGTCGTCTTCCACCGCGAACTCGTGATCGAGACCGTAGCGCGGCGGGAACTCTGCGGGGGCGATGAGGTAGCTGACGAGCCCCATTGCGCCCATGCCGATGGCCCATCCCCACTTGTCGTGGACCATCGCGTACAGAAAGGCGACCGCCCACGGCCACCACGACCAGAGCAGGCGCCGGGCGCGGGTCCAGAATCGCAGCATGCCCTTGGGTCGGCGATGGAGCGGGTCCGGTGCGAGCCGATAGCGCCAGTAGCGGGGCACCGAACGGCGGCCCCAGGGCCGGCCGCCCGGCGGCCGCCGGGACGACTTCGGACGACCGACGGTGCGGACCGTTCGGGCGGTCGCGGTCCGCCCCTCTGGGCGCTGTGCCGAGTCAGTCCTCATCGAATCCACAACGGGGGGCCAGCATACCATCCGCGTTCGGCCAATCGACACCGCCCACGGGGGCTGGAGGGCCGGCGGCCCAGCTCTGCACGCTATAATCACGACGCATGCATCCCTGGCACGACAGCTACATCGATGATTCGGTCATCGCCACCGCGTTCCCGGTCGTCATCGAGATCCCGAAGGGCAGCAAGAACAAGTACGAGCTCGACAAGGAGACGGGGCTGCTCCGGCTCGATCGCGTCCTGCACAGCGCGGTCTACTACCCGGCCGACTACGGCTTCATTCCCCGGACGTACTGCGACGATGGGGATCCGCTCGATGTGCTGGTGCTCAGTCAGGAGCCGGTCTACCCGCTGACGATCGTGGAGGCGCGCGCGATCGGCGTGATGCGCATGCGCGACGAGAAAGGCATCGACGACAAGATCGTGGCCGTCAGCGTCCGCGACCCGTCGTTCTCGGACTACACCGACAAGGCGCAGTTGCCGAACCACATGCTGCGACAGGTGCGGCGGTTCTTCGAGGACTACAAGGTGCTCGAACAGAAGCAGGTCATGATCGAGGACATGCTCGGCCCCGAGAACGCCATCGCGATCATTGCCGAGGCGCTCGAGCTCTATCGGAAGCTGCGGCGCGGCGAGTTGATCAAGCGCGGCGCCATCTGAGACGCTCTCGCAGGTCGGCTGGCGGCGGCGTTCGCCGTCGCGGCCCGATCAGCGGTTCCCCTCTTTCAACACCGTGTCGATCGGCTCGGTCATCGACCGGCTGCCCCCGTCGAAGCCCCCGAAGACCGACCGAATGACGACGGCGCCTGGCGCGCGGGGCAGACGCGCGAGGTTGGCCGTGAAAATGTTCAGCGTGCCTGCCCGCGCCAGATAGAACTCCACGTTGGATGTGTAGACCGCGCTGACGCGCTGCCCCCTGCGCCGAAGCTCCGCCGCAATGGCGCGCAGCGCCCGCGATCCCGCGAGGTCGCCGACGACCGGCACGACAAGGCCGCGGTCCTGCAGGGATTTGACGACCCGGAAGGCCTCTTCCGAGGCAAGAAAGCTGCCCCTTCCTCCATCCGGCCCCTCGACCAGCAGCAGGTCCCGATACGTGGGGTAGTGGGACCGGGGCGCACGCCCCGCCGACCGGAACCGCAGGTCCAGCCCTTCGTCGATGAACGACCGGTGGAAGCGATCGATGGTTGCGAGATCCTGCGCGGAGAGCGGGACGCCGAATTTCGCAATCACCTCGGCCGTGCGGCGTCGGCGCGACAGCCCCCCCGACGAGTCCGGCCGGGCGCCATCGACGTAGGCGGCCAGCGCCTCGATCGTGGCGCCGCTTCTGGCCGTCGCGTCGCGGGGGAACGTGCGGCCGAACAGGTGCGCCAGATACTCGAGGCGTGTTGCCGACTGCTCGAAGATCGCCTTGAACAAGAGGTGCAGCAGCAGATTGTCGCGACGAATGTCGATAATGAAGGCGATCGACGGCCGCAGCCGTGCGATGTAGGAGAAATTCTGATCGGGACCGACGCCGATGTACGCGCCCCCGCGCAACCCTTGCCGATCCAGCGTCGGGAGGACATCGGCATACGAGCGTTCGTTCGAAATGAGGTTGTCCGTATCGAAGTAGCCGCCAGGCTCGGAGAGCGCCTCGACGCGATCGGCGAAGTCGGATCCCGCCTGCGGGCCGGGACCCAGCCCGGGGGCACCGGCGAGCACGACGGCCAGGAGCAGCGGCAGGCAGCGGAGCGCGGTCATCAGTCCTGCGGGATTGTAGGCGCCCATGGCGCGCGGCGTGCCACCAAAACCGGCGCTGGTTGCAGGTTTGCACTGGACAGGCATGGCGCGGGCCCGTGCGGTCTCCGCGCACGAGCCGGTAAGTTGTTGATTTTGCTGAAGTTCACTTCTTCTGAGACTGGCGCTGGTGCGTCCGCCCGATCCTGTTTCTGTAATCCGAGTCCGTTCTGGCGCGTTGGGGCGCGATCGACCGACAGGTACATCATGCACACTGCCAACCGTGACAGGCACACCGGCGACGAGCGGGGCTTCACCCTCATCGAGTTGCTGATCGTGGTGGCGATCATCGGGGTGCTGGCCGCCGCCGCGATCCCGGGGCTCCGGCGCTCGTGGATGGCCGCCAACGAAGCGTCGGCCATCGGATCGCTGCGGGCCATCAGCAGCGCTCAGACGAGCTACTCGGCCGCCGCGGGACGTGGAGGATTTGCCGACTCCCTCATCGTCCTGGCGACCGGCTGCCCTGGCGGCGGCGACGGCTTCATCTCGCCCGACCTGTCTTCGGACCCCTCGGTCAAATCCGGCTACACCGTGTCGCTCGCCGCATCCGCGGGCTCGACGCCAGGGCCGACCGACTGCAACGGCGTCGCGACGGAAACCGCGTTCTACGCGACTGGAGTTCCGGTCGTGGGCATCACCGGCCAACGCGCCTTCTCCACCTCCAACGGGGGCGCGATCTTCTTCGACAGCACGGGTGTGGCGCCGACCGAGGCGCAGATGGCCCCCGGAGGCGGAGGCACACCGCTCTACTGACGCCTACGCGGCGCGCACCCCTGCGCGCATGTTGACGACCACCGCGCCCGCCATGGTCGTCACCTCCAGGTGCTCGGCGTACTCGAGCAACTCCCCAAGCCCCCTCTGCGCGAGGAGCGCGGCGATATCCACGTGAATACGATCCCCGGCGACGCGGATGCCCGGCGGGAGCGCATCGAGGAAGCGGAGCGCGGAGCCGGCCATCGAGAGCAGGCCCCCCATTTCGAGCTTCAGGACGAGCACCGGAGACGCCGGCAGCCGCGGCTGTTCGTCGATCGTAAGGGTGACGTTGAGGGGCGGCAGGAAGGAGGCCGCCGCGACCTTGAATCGCAGGCCGATGCGGTTACCGGGCCGTGAGGCGAGCTCCAGATCCCGCACGGGAGCCGAGGGTGGCAGCGCCTGCGCGAGCGCCTCGTTCAGCAGGCGGTCGGAGATCGGCAGGGTGATGTCGGCGCGCGCCCCGCGAAGATCCGAAAAGCCGGTGGCGCGAAGCCGTGTGACGAGTGCGTCCAATCGAGGATCCACGACTCCCTCTCCTGCAACCCGCCGTCCACGCGCCCGACCGCGGTGTATACTGAGTTTTCTGCTTTCCTGAGTCCTGCTGCGGTTTCAGTCCTCATCAAAGCCTCACCGAGGAGGGACCCGTGTCAGAACCCGTCAGGCAAGAGCAGGCGGTCGCGCCTCCCGCCTTCTGTCCCGCGTGTCGATCCAAGGACATCTCCACGACGAGCAAGACGCCCGATGTCGCCAGTTACTGGCGGTGCGGCGCCTGCGGCGAGATCTGGAATGTGGGCCGCCTCCAGCAGGCGAGCCGCTTCGGGTCGCGTCCCGGCTGGCGCTGAGGCGCGCGGCGCGGCGGGTCGCTCGTCAGACCGCCGGGCCGACCGACGTCCGCCGGCAATCCTCGCAGCGGAAGTAGAGAATCGGGAACGACTCGGACCGTCCGATGATCCGCGCGTTCGGGCTGCCGCACTTCGGGCAGACTTCGCGCTGGACGTTCGGCACCTTGGAGACTGCGCTGCGGGGTTTCGGGCGTCGCTGGGGCTGGGTTTCACTCATGGCAGTTCCTTCCATCATAGCTGCTTTTTCGGCCACGTTGTGCCCATTTCTGCACACCCGCTGCAGCGGAGTCGCACGACCCGCTCGCTCTTGAGACGCGCACGGCCAGGCCGTGGGTGCGGGTACTGTAGAGTGGGATAAGACGAGGGAGGATACTCATGGCCACGAACGTTGGCCGCCTCACGATCTGGGCCACTGTTGCGCTGGTGGCCATCGTGGTGCTTGCCATCCTGCTCGCGAACCGGTAAACCCGGTCGGCGGCAGTCACCGGGACGCCGGCCCGTCGGGGCCGGCCGGTCCTCTTCCCCCATCCTGAACACGGTATGAACACGACCGACAGCTCGCCGCCGTCCGGCGCCACGCCGCTCGTCATTGGCGTGGCGGGCGGCTCAGGCTCCGGCAAGACGACGGTCGTGCATCGCATCTCCGAGAGCCTGGGCGACGACGCGGTGACGGTGATCGAACACGATCGCTACTACCGCGACCGGAACGACCTGCGACTCGAAGAGCGCGCCGCGCTCAACTACGATCATCCGGATTCGCTCGAGACCGACCTGCTCGTCCAGCATCTTCACGAGCTCCGCGCCGGACGCCCGGTCAACGCCCCCGTTTATGACTTCGCGCGCCATGCACGACAGAGCAAGACGGTGCCAGCCCTCCCCCGCCGCGCGATCATCGTCGAAGGCATTCTCATCTTCTCCGACGCGCCGCTGCGCGCCCTCATGGACATCAAGGTCTTCGTGGACGCCGACGCCGACACACGGTTCATCCGGCGGCTGCAGCGGGACGTGGCGGACCGGGGTCGTACGGTCGCCTCGGTGATCGATCAATATCTGGGGACGGTGAAGCCGATGCACCTGGAGTTTGTCGAGCCGAGCAAGCGGTACGCCGACATCATCATCCCGCTCGGCGGCCACAATACCGTCGCGATCGATATGCTCCTCACCCTCATCCGGAGCCTTGCGTCGCGGTAAGGCCGGGATGACCGCCGGTGCTGCCAGGCCGCCGGCGTGGCGCGGGCCGTGGCTCGCGCCTGCCCTCGCGTGCCTGCTCCTGGCCATCGTGCACACCTGGCCGCTGGCGAGCGCGCCGGGCACCCTCTCCAGAAACGACAACGGCGATGCGCAACTGAACGAGTGGATCCTCGCGTGGGTCGCCCATCAACTGCCCCGCGTGCCGGCGCACCTGTTCCAGGGCAACATCTTCTACCCGTCGCGTGACACGCTGGCGTTTTCGGAACCGCTCATCGTGCCGGCGCTGCTCGGAGCGCCCGTCGCATGGCTGGGCGGATCGCCCGTGCTGGTCAGCAATCTCCTCATGATCGCCGGCCTCGCGCTGACGGCGTTCGCGGGGTACGGGCTCGTCTATCGCTGGACGGGCGATCGCCTCGCCGGGATGCTGGCGGGATCGGCCTTCGCCTTCAACACGCACACGCTGTCGCGGCTGGCGCACATCCAGGGGCTGCATCTCTACGGCCTCGCGCTCGCGCTGCTGGCCGTCGATCGGCTGCTGGCCGCGCCGCGCGCACGCGACGGGCTGTGGCTGGCGGCATCGATGGTCGTGCTGGCCTACACTTCGGGCTATCTGCTGGTGTTCGGCGCGGTCATGGTGGCAGTGGCCGCGGCGGCGAGGATCCCCGACTGGGCGCCTCGGTGGCGGACCGTGATCCCGGCGCTAGGGCTGGCTGCGGGCGCATCGGCGCTCGCCATCCTGCCGTTGTGGCTGCCCTACCGGCGCGTCGCGCTCGATCAGGGCATGGTCCGTTCGCTCGCGGGCGTTGCCGAGTACTCCGCGTCGCTGCGCGGGTATCTGGCGGCCGCTGGCACCTTCCACTATTCCGCCTGGAGCCACCGATTCTTCGTCGATCCGGTGGACAGCTTCTTTCCGGGCGTCGTCGTGCTCCTGCTCGCGATCGTCGCGCTCGGAGGCGTCTGGACGCGCGGCGACGCGCCGCTCCTGCGTCTCACCCGCCGGCGGGTCGTGATGCTGCTGGCGATCGCCCTGGCCGGGGTCGTCCTCTCGCTCGGAACGCGGACGCCGGTGTACGGCTGGGTCTACGCCGTGTTCCCGCCGCTGCGCGGCCTGCGCGCGGCCGCCCGCTTCGGCAACCTGTTCCTTCTCGCGATGGCCGTGCTCGCGGGGGTCGGCGCCGCGGCGCTGCGCGCCCGCTATCCGGGCTCGCGGATGGCAGCCGCGTCGGTCGCCGCGCTCGTCGTGGCGGTCAATGCCGAAGCGCTCCGGGCGCCGATCGAGTATCGCGTGTTCCAGGGGGTGCCCCGCATCTACGGGCTGCTCGCCGACGAGCCTCGAGTGATCCTCGCGGAAGTGCCGTTCTATCCCCGGCAGGCGGTGTTCGAGAACGCCGAATACGTGCTGAACTCGACCGCCCACTGGCGTCCGCTCATGAACGGCTACAGCGGTTACACGCCGGCCACCTACGCGGCCTACGCCGACGTCTTCTGGTATTTTCCGAGGGAGCATGCGATCCAGGCCATGCGGCGCGCCGGAGTTACGCACGTGATGGTGCATCCCGCGAGGTTCGGCCGCGAGGCTGAGGAGATGCTCGCAACGCTGGCGAAGCGCCCGGAGTTCGAGCTCATGGCGGTTGGCACCCGCGGCATCCGGCTGTACCGCCTTCACTGATTCCCGGAGGTTTTCATGCGAACGTTCACAGAGCTCCGATCGGATGCCGACATCGCGCGCGCGTTTCCCCTGATGGCGGTCCTGCGCGATCGGATCCGACCCGGGACGTTCGTCGCCGAGATCCGCCGGCAGGAATGTGACGGCTACGAGCTCATCGGGGCCTTCGAGGACGGGGCGCTGGTGGCGCTGGCCGGCGTGCGGCGTGCGCATACGCTCGCACGGGGGGAGCACGTGTTCGTGGACGACCTGGTGACCGAGGAGCAGGCACGCGGGAAGGGACACGGCGCAGCGCTTCTCCGGTGGATCGCGGCGCGCGCGGCCGAGGAGGGGATCGAGCGCCTGCATCTGGACAGCCGCCTCACCGCGCGCGGCTTCTACGAGCAGGCCGGCTTCACCTTTCACTCCTCGATCCCGTGCTGGGTGGAGATCCCTAAATTCCTTGCGGAAGCCCCGGGGCGTCCTGTAACCTTGGGGTGTCAGTAGAAGTTTAGCCGCCTGCTTTTGCCTCTCGCTCCAGAGCCGACGAGACCGACTCGCTCCCCTGAGCCCGAGCACGCCGAAGCGACAGGAGTGGACACCCACTCGATTCCTAAGCTTCCTCAATCAGATGCGGGCGTCAGGTCCGCAAACCGGCGGGCGTCAGCCGGGCAGAGCAGGAGCAATCAACATGGGTCGCAAGCTGTACGTCGGCAATCTCCCGTACTCGATCGGGGAAGCGGAGCTGCAGGAGCTGTTCGCGAAGGCCGGTAACGTGGAAACCGTGCGCGTCATGCGCGACATGGCCACGGGGCGCGCACGCGGCTTTGCGTTTGTCGAGATGGCGACGGACGAGGAAGCGCAGAAAGCCGTCACCGAGTTCAACGAGTACGAGCTCGGGGGCCGGGCGCTCGCGGTCAACGAAGCGCGGCCGAAGCCGGAGCACTCCGGCGGCGGCGGGGGTTTCGGCGGCGGACGCGGGCGGGGCGGCAGCGGCGGGGGCGGCGGACGGGGCGGCGGGCGCGAGCCGCGCTGGTAACCACGCCCTGATGCGCAGGCCCTCTGGCCTGCACGACTTCCGTTTTCGACACATCGCCAGCCGCCACCGGCTGGCGATGTTTTTTTCAGCCGGTCGATCCGAATCCGCCGCGCGACGGCGCGCCGGGCACCGACGTTTCCACCCATTCCACTCTCGGCGCCGGCAGAATCAGCCCCTGCGCAATGCGGTCCCCGGCGTGCACCGTCACCGGCGCCTCACGGAAATTGAGCACGGCAATTTTCACTTCGTCCGCCTCGCCGCGGTAGT
Organism: Acidobacteriota bacterium; assembly: GCA_031425515.1. Classification (GTDB taxonomy): domain Bacteria; phylum Acidobacteriota; class Vicinamibacteria; order Vicinamibacterales; family 2-12-FULL-66-21; genus JALZOC01. The sequence continues at coordinate 15,242 of JANPJN010000263.1, forward strand.
CCGAGTCCACCACGCCCATCCCGTTCGCCACCATCAGCCCCCGCTTGAGCGGCGTGCTGCTCCGCGCCAGAATCGCGAGGAACATGCCCGGGGGCACCTCGACGACAAGGCCGGTCGGCACGAGGGCGACCTCCCCTGGCTGAATCACGACCTCCGCGGAGGCCGCGAGATCGAAGGCGGCAGCGCCGTCGCTTGCATAGTGCGGCAGGGGAACCGAGGGGTGCAGGCGGCGGATGGTAATCAGCATGTGGAGTCACGGGGCCATGCGCTCGCGCGTCTGTCGTGCACGCTCAGCAGCCGGGCGTCGGCGCGAGCAGGACATCGACGAAGCGCAGCAGGTCGGCGGCGTTCCGGTACGGATAGGTCGTGCACGAGGGGTGGGAATTGCCCGCGATCAGCCGAGAGACGTGGGGAGCGCGCGCGGCGTCGTAGAGGAGCACCACGCGCTGGCCGCTGTGCGCCGAACGCCCGAGCACGTAGCCGACCTCGAACCCCACGCCGTAGCTGGATCCGGACGCCTCGGCGACAAGCAGATCCGCCGCGTCCAGCCACCGCACATCACGCTCGAACACCGCGCGCTCGCTGAGCGCCGACTCCGCCGCCTCCACATCATCGGCCAGCAGGTGCCGCGTCATCACCGTGTGACCCGCGCGCTCGAGCAGGTCCGCAAGCGCCCGAGCGCCCGCCAGCCCTCCGCGATCACCGCGCACCGTGCATGCCAGATAAATGTTCAAGGTCGCCCCGACTCCGCCTGCGGAAGAAGCTCGTGTCGCCCGCAATGATACAGTCCGCGGGAGATTCCAGGAGGCACCGCCCGTGACCCTGCAGGCCAGGACCGCCCTGCTCGCCGTGCTGGCGGTCGCCGCCGCGGCGGCGCTCAGCTTTCGGCCCATCTACGAACCGGACCTGTGGTGGCACCTGGCGCAGGGACGTGAAGCCGCGGCCGGACGGCTGGTACACACCAACGTCTTCAGTTTTCTCTACGGCTCCTACCCGCAGCGCTACACACCCTGGCTGTTCGATCTCGGGGCCTATCTGGCGTGGCGCACGGCCGGCGGAGCCGGGATCCAGATCGCGCAGGCGTGCCTCCTCCTGGTGACGTTCGGCCTCACGTTCTCCGCGTGCCGCCTGCGTGCGGCCGTGCCGGCCGTGCTCGCGGTGATGATCCTCGGCGCCTTCGCGATCGAGCCGCGCGCGATCCCGCGTCCCCACCTCGCCTCCTTCGCCGGAATGGCGGCCTGCGTGCTGCTCATCGAGCGCGCGCGCGCCCGGCGGAGCGCGGCGCCGCTCGGCTGGGCGATCCCGGTCGTGGCGCTCTGGAGCAACCTGCACGTCGAGGTCTTTCTCGGCGTCCTGCTGCTGGGGCTGTTCGCCGCGAGCGAGATGCTTCGTCCTCGGTCGCTGGACCGGCGCGAGGCCCGGCGCGCGGCGGGTCTCGCGGGGCTCACGCTGATCGCCACCCTCGCCAATCCCTACGGCTGGGGCATCGCGGCCTACTTCGGGGAGAACTGGCGTGTGCCGCAGATGCTGAACATCGCGGAGCTCCGGCCCGCGTACCTGCCGAACTATCGCCCCTTCTTCGTGTATCTCGCCGCCGGCGCGCTGCTGCTCCTCTGGCGCGTGCGCTCGGCCACGCCGTGGGAGCTGGCAGCGGCCCTCATCTTCGGTGCGCTCGGTGTCCGGTTCCTCCGCTTCACGCCGTTGTTCTTTCTGGTGACGGCCCCGGCGGTCAGCGAACGCCTGGCCGGCCTGATGGCGCGCGGCATCGATGGCCGCGCCCTCATCGCCACGGCGCTGGCCACGGTGCTCGTGACCGCGCGGCAGCCGCTGGTCACCTTCACCCGTCTCGCGGTGGGCACGGCCGCTGTGGCGCCTCGAGAATTTTTTCCGCCCGGGTTCGGCCGGATCATCCGGGCAGCCGGTCTGCGCGGCCCCGTCTTCAACAGCCTGAACCTCGGCGGCTACCTGGCCTGGGAGCTCTACCCGGACGTGCAGATCTTCCAGGACGGGAGGCTTCAGGCAGTGCCGCCGCAGCACTTCCGGACCCTCCTCGAGGCCTCGCGCGAGCCGGTGCGCTGGGAGGCGCTGCTTGCGGAGGTGGACTGGGCCGTCCTCTCGCTGCCTCGGCCGAACGAGCTGTCCGGCGCTGGCCACTTTCAGGACCCGGGCTGGGTGACGGTCTTCGAAGACGACGCCGTCCGCGTCGTCGTGCGCCGTGGCGGACGATTCGACACACTCATCAGGCGCTGAGACTGGGTCACCGTCGCGGCGGCAGCGCGAAGGCGACGTACTTGCCGCCGGGCCCTCCCGCCTTACTGCCCTTGCCCCCTGCGGCAATCACGACGAACTGGCGGCCGTTGACGTCGTAGGTGGCGGGCG
>JANPJN010000264.1:0-12071 GCA_031425515.1 Acidobacteriota bacterium
GCTCCGCATCACCGTCATCAACGGCGACCTCACTTTCGAGCCGGCCGCGCTCCTGCTCGGCCACTATCACGCCACCCGGCTGACGGGCACCGAGAAGGTCATGGACCGGTTGATTGGCGGGACGATGAAGGCGTCGCTCGAGATGGGGGTGTATCCGGTCGGGCCCGGTTCGCATCAGGTGTTCATCAACGTCCGCCCCAATCTGGATCGCGGCAGTTTCATGCCCCGGCCCAAAGCCGTCATCGTCGCCGGCCTCGGTCAGGAGGGCAAGCTGCGCGCGCCGGATCTGGTGCGCACGGTGCGTCTCGCGGTGGTCGCCTGGGCGCAGCGGCTCAGCGAGACCGGAGCACATCGGGCGCAGGGCTTCGAGCTCGCCGCGACTCTTCTGGGCAGCGGCGGCACGGGGGTGACTGCCGGCGACGCCGCTCGCCTGATCGCCCAGGGCGTGCACGAGGCCAACGCCCTGCTGCAGCAGCCGGGCGATCGCGAGCAGCGGCCCCACGTCGGTCACCTGCGCTTCATCGAGCTGTACCTGGACCGCGCAACCGATGCCTGGCGATCGTTGCGGATGCAGGAAGCCGCCACGCCGGGGCGGTACGCCGTGGATGCCGCGGTGCAGGAGGGGATCGGGCCGCTCCAGCGTCCGCCCGATTCCGGCTATCGCGGCGCCGAGTTCGACTTCATCGCCGTCGAGACCAAGCCGGACAAGGACGGCCTGCCGTGCCTCTCGTACACGATGGACACGAAGCGGGCCCGCAGCGAAGTGCGCGGACAGCGCGCGCAGAGCGTGCTGCTGACCGAGCTGGTCGCGACGGCGTCCAACGATCAGAATCAGGATCAGCAGATCGGCCACACGCTGTTCAACCTGCTGATCCCGGTCGAGCTCGAGGCCTACCTGGCAGGAAGCGGCGAAGTCCACCTGGAGCTCGATCCGCAGAACGCGAAGATCCCGTGGGAGTTGCTCGATACGAACAGCGACTCAGGCACCGACGCCGACTCGGAAATTCCCTGGGCCATCAGGGTGAAGCTGATCCGGAAGCTGCGGCTCGAAGACTTCCGCGACCGGCCGATGGACGCGGATGTGGACGCCAGGGCGCTGGTGATTGGCGAACCTGCCTGTTCCGAGAAGTACCCCCGTCTGTTCGGCGCGCGCCGTGAGGCACTGGCCGTGTGCGGGTGCCTCACAGGGCCCGGCGCGCTGGACTCGAAGCGCGTCACCGCGCTCATCAGCCCCGATCCTTCTACGCCAGGCGAGAACGCACGGACGATCGTCAACACTCTGTTCAAGGAGCCGTGGCGGATCGTCCACATCGCCGGACATGGCGTGCCGGGGGAGAAAGGGCGGCCCGGTGGGGTCGTACTGTCGAACGGGGCGTTCCTCGGCGCTGACGAGATTGCCAACATGCGGACGGTGCCGGAGCTGGTCTTCGTCAACTGCTGCCACCTCGGCTCCGGCGACGCTGCGCAGCTGCTGAACATCCGGCACGATCGCGCCGAGTTCGCCTCCGGCGTCGCGGGTGCGCTCATCCGGCTCGGCGTCCGATGCGTCATTGCCGCGGGCTGGGCGGTGGACGACGACGCGGCGAGCGTGTTCGCGGAGGAGTTCTACGGCTCGCTGATGCGGGGCCGCCGCTTCATCGACGCCGTCGCGGCCGCGCGATCCGCGGCGCGCGATCGAAGCCCGCATGTGAACACCTGGGCGGCCTACCAGTGCTACGGCGACCCGGACTGGGTGTTCCGACGCTCCGGTGCCGATGCCAACCAGGCGTCAGGGCCTCGTGGCGAAGACTTCTCCGGCATCGGTTCGGCGACCGCGCTCAGGCTCGCCCTGGCGGGGAGCGTCGTCCGGACGAAATTCCAGGGGGCCGACATCGGTGACCAGCTCGAGGATCTCTCGAAGCTCGAGACGCTGTTCGGCGACACGTGGGGAGCGAGTGGGGCCGTGGCGGAGCGGTTCGGCGAAGCGTTCGTCGAGGCGGGCGACGTGAAGCGGGGCATGGCCTGGTACGAGCGCGCCGTCGCCGCCGGGGACGGGACCGCCTCCATGAAGGCGGCCGAGCAGCTCGCCAACGTCCGTGGCCGGCTCGCGTGGCATCTGGTCGATCAGGCCGCGAGGCATCTTGATGCGATGAAGGATCGGGAGAAGGTGGCGGGCGGTACCGCGGGCGCCCGCGCGTCGGCCCGGCGCGCGCGCCTCGACGCCGCAAAGTCCCTGGCTCTCGCGATTGGCAAGGCCGACGTGCTCATCCAGGCGTCACTCGCGATGCTCACGAAGCTGGTGGCGTTCGACGAGACGATGGAGCGTGCGAGTCTCGTCGGCTCGGCCTGCAAGCGCAAGGCGCTCATCGACGCCGCTGCGGGACGGCGCGCGCGGGTGCGCCAGGATCTTCGTCAGATGAGCGCCGCCTACAAGAAGGCGCAGGCCATCGGAGAGAAGAGCGGCGCAGACGATGTGTACTATCCGGCGTCGAACCGCCTGGCGGCCGACGTGGCGATCAATGCCGGGACGCGCCGCTGGCGCAGCCTCGACCGTCAGACCGTCGGCATTCTGTCGGAAGCGCTCAAGGCACGGAGCGCGAGCGATCCGGATTTCTGGAGCGTCGTGAGCGAAACCGAGTTGAACCAGTACGAGGCGCTTGCGAAGGCGAAACTGGCGCCCGCGCGGCGGCAACTGGAGAAGGCGTACGACGATCTCCACACCCGGGTGACGGCCACGCGCATGTGGGGATCGGTATACGACACGGCATGCCTGGTGCTGCCCAATTACGCCAGCCGTGCGAAGGGGCGGGAGAAGGCCGCGGCCGAGGCGCTGCTCGTGAAGCTGCGCGGCTTTGCCCACCCGGCCGAGGAGCCCAGGGTCGGCTGAAATCGCCGCTCAGGGCTGGCGCGTGTGCCTGAGCGCCGCCATCGCGCGGTAGATCTCGCGCCTCGAGCGGTTGAAGTCGCCGAGCGGACGGTGCTCGGCGGGCGCGTTCCAGGGATTGAACGACAGGCGCTCGCAGGCGCCGTCGCGGTCGGCGAGATCCACCGGCTGCACCGGGAGTCGGATGTGGGCGACGAGTCGATACGGCGAATCGGCCGGCCGCCACTCGACGCTGGCGTCCTCGATGGGCATGGTCCGGCTGTCGGTCTGGAACTGCACGAGCAGATCGAAACGGGCATCCTCGACGGCGAGATGTGCGGCCAGCCGATCGCGGAGGTAGGTATCGGTCAACGGGGAGGGGAGCGGGGTCACGCGCGCCGAGGCCGGCCGGACGATGTACTTGACGGCCCGGCCTGGGCCGAACAGGTATGGCGTCGTGCTCCAGTACGGGATCTCGAGATGGCTCGTCGCATGACCGCGCGAGGCGAGGGCCGTGGCAGCGGCCCGCGGGTGGGAGAGGAAGAAGAGCGCCTGTCGGGCGCGCCCCGCCTCCACCGCCTGGAGGAGTTCGAGAAACGTCCGTGTGCGGCCGACCATCATGACGGGATGGCTGTTCAGGATGAAGTCGTGGGCGGATTCTCCGGTCAGGGTGTCGATGCCCGGGACCTGGACTTTGATCGACATGCCCCGGACGTCCTTCTCCCGGTCCGACTGTGTGCTCGCGTTGGCGAAGCGGATGCGGGCGGCGTACATCCCCGGGCGGGCGAAGAGGCCGACGCGCAGATCGGCCGCGAGGTCGTCGGGGACCGTGAGCTCCGCCGAGACGCAGGCAGCGGCTCGCCCCTGGTTGAAGCGCGGCATGACGCCGGCCGGGTGGCGCGCCTGGCTGGCTCGCGTCAGGAACGCTATGAAGGCCGCCGTGACGGCCGGTTCGTCGGGTTCGATCGTCTCCGTGGCGAGCGGCAGTGTGGGCATGGGCGGCATTGAATCACAGGTCCGTCCCGGAACGCGGGACTGACGTCCCATTGGCGCCAGGCGATGCCCGGGCGACGCGACGAGGACTAGGATAGGGAGCGCCGAGACGGCGTTGCCGGCCGGAGCTGCGGCGGGCGGAATCTGCGTGAGGAGGTGGTGCATGCCGGTAATTGAAGGCTTCGACCTGTTTCCCCTGACGTTCAACAGCCAGGGCGTCCTCGAGCCGGCGCAGGCGCTCGACGCGGTGATCGCGCGGGCCGCGTCCGCCACGGACGTGATCGTCATGGCGCACGGGTTCAGGAACGACGAAGGGGAAGCGACCGGTCTCTACACGGACTTCCTCCGGACATTTCGCGGCCATCTGGCCCGGCCGGAGTTCCGAAGCCTTGCGACCCGGACGTTCGTGGTCGCGGGGGTCTACTGGCCGTCGAAGCCGTTTCGGGAGACCTACGGCGAGGAGGCGGGAGGGACGCGCGGGCTGCGGCCGCCGGATGAAGGAATCGCCGAGGCACGGACCGAGCTCGAGGAGCTGAAGCAGGACGCCACCGCCGCCGAGCGACGAAAGCTCGACCGGGCGATTGCGCTGCTGCCGTCGCTCGAAGGGGACGCCGCCGCCCAGGACAGATTCGTGCCCCTCGTGCTCTCGCTGCTGGACGACTCGGCGCCCGACCAGACCGAAGGGCTGCCGCAGTTGCGCGAGCGGTCCGGGTCCGAGCTGCTGGCGCGGTTGAGCGACCCTCCGGCAGAAGGCACGCGAGGGCTCGGCGATGTCTTTGGTGGCATTGCCGGCGGCGTCGGGCGGTTTCTCAATCTGACGAAGTGGTACGTGATGAAGGACCGGTCCGGCAGCGTCGGGGCCACCGGTGTCGCGACCGCCGTGCGAACGCTGCACGCGAGCCGCCCGGACCTCCGGATTCATCTCGTCGGGCACAGTCTCGGCGGGCGGCTCATGGCGAGCTGCGCGAAGGTGTTGAGCGATGCCCCGGCGGTGCAGCCCGCGTCGCTGACGCTCCTCGAGGCGGCGTTCTCGCACTTCGGCTTCAGCGCCGACAACGGGAAGGGCGCCGCCGGATTCTTTCGCGACGTGATCGCCAGGCAGGTCGTCAAGGGACCACTCGTCTCTACGTTCTCCGCCGAGGATACGGTCGTCGGCAAGGCCTATTCGATCATGTCGCGTCTGGCGGGCGACAACACGCGCGAGATTGGCGATGCGTTCGACGAGTTCGGGGGCATCGGGCGCAACGGGCCGCTGAAGACCGCGGAAGTCGCGAGCAGTGCGCTCCACCCGGCGGGCGCCGCCTACGACTTCAAGCTGCGGGTCATCAACAATCTCGACGGATCGGGCGGTCTCATCAAGAATCATGGCGACGTGACGAACGAGGCGGTCACGTATGCGTTTGCCTCGGCGGTCGCGCGCACCTGACGGAGCGCTCGTGCAGGGCTGACACCGCGGGCTGAGGTGATCCACATGAGACGATTCGCACGTCCGGCGATCGGAGGCGCCGTCCTGCTTCTGGCGGTGGTCGTGGGTGTGCGCGCGGCCGCCGCGCTGTCTGCGGCGACCGATGTGGTGCACGAGTTCAAGTACGGCGCGATCGGCACCGAAGAGACCGTCGGCGTGCCCTACTGGATCTGGCGCGTGCTCCCGGAGGTGTTCGCCGACAAGCTGCCGGACCGCCCTGGCGTGGGGTACGCGCGCCTCGGGTTCATGTACGAGACGCCCACGAGCGATCTGCCGATTGGCGCCTCGAAAGGCGGCGGCCTCATTCCCCGAGTCGGGCTCAACTGCGCGACGTGCCACGCGGGGGCGTACCGCGAAACCGCGGAGGCGGCGCCGTCCATCGTGCTCGGGATGCCCGCGCACCAGATGGATCTCCAGGCCTATGCCCGCTTCCTCTCGAGTTGCGCGAACGATCCCCGCTTCGACGGGGCCACCCTTGTGGCCGCGATGCGCAAGCACGCCGGCTTTGGCTTCTTCGACAGGCTCGTCTACCGATGGCTGGCCGTCCGGCGGACGAAGACCGGCATCCTCGAACGGGATCGCCGGATTGCGTGGTTCGACGCGCGCCCCCCGCAGGGCCCCGGACGGGTGGACACGTTCAACCCGTACAAGGCGATGTTTCCGAAGGAGACCCGTTTCGACACCGACACCACCGTCGGAACCGTCGACCTTCCCTCGCTCTGGAACCAGCGGATGCGTCAGGGGCTGTGGCTGCACTGGGACGGGAACAACAACTCGGTGGACGAGCGCAACAAGAGCGCGGCGATTGGCGCAGGGGCGACTCCCGACTCGCTCGACGTCGCGGCGCTGGCGCGCCTGGCTGACTGGATCCTGGACTTGAAGCCTCCCGCGTTTCCGCCGGCGCGCATCGACGCCGTGCTCGCGGCAGCCGGCCAGCCGATCTACCGGGCGCACTGCGCGAGCTGCCACGAGGTCGGCCAGCCGCGAGTGGGGCAGGTGACGGACATTGCCGAGATCGGCACCGATCCCGAGCGTCTCCATTCGTTCACGCCGGAGCTCGCCGTGCAGATGAACACCATCGGCACCGGCAAGGCGTGGCGCTTCTCCCACTTCCGCAAGACCAACGGGTACGCCGGCATGCCGCTCGACGGGGTCTGGCTGCGCGGGCCGTACCTCCACAACGGATCGGTCCCCACGCTGCGCGCGCTGTTGTTCCTGGACGAGCGCCCTCGACGGTTCTACCGCGGCTACGACGTCTACGACTGGCGCGGGGTCGGGTTCGTCTCATCAGGTCCGCAGGCCGAACGGCTTGGCGTGGCGTTCGACACCTCGGTGCGGGGCAACGGCAACGGCGGCCATGTCTACGGCCAGGAGCTTCCGGCCCGGGACCGCGAGGCGCTCCTCGAACATCTCAAGACCTTCTGACATGAGACAGCGGGAGCCTGGCGAGTGAAAATCTTTCTCTCGCACGCCTCGGAGGTCGCGGCGATTGCAGACGCCATCGAGCTCACGCTGAACGCTGAGGGGCACGACGTCTTTCTGGATCGCTCCGATCTGCCGTCAGGGGAAGCCTACGACGAGCGTATCCGCAAGGCGGTCGCGGCCAGCGATCTGTTCATCTTCCTGGTCACCCCGGAAGCGGTCGCGCCCGGCCGCTACACGCTCACCGAGCTGGCGTGTGCACGGGAGACGTGGCGGCATCCCGCCGGCCGCGTTCTTCCCGTGATCGTCAGGCCGACGGACATCGCGCTCATTCCGCCGTACTTGAAGGCCGTCACCTTTCTCGAGCCCGAGGGGAACATCAGCGCCGCGGTCGCGGCTGCCGTCGCGCGGATGCGTCGTCCGTGGCGCCGCTCCGTGCCGGTGTGGGCCGCGCTCGCGCTGGCCGTGGTGATTGCCGTCGGCACAGCTGTCTGGTGGGTGGCGGAGCGGCGCGCCAGAGCGGCGGACGTCGCCGCGCTGCTCGAGTCCGCGCGGCTCGCGCAGGGCTCGGACAACTATGCGGCCGCCTGGGCGGTGTACGCGGGGGCGCCGCCGACCGTCGCTGACCATCCGGAGGTCTCCGCCGCCTGGCAGCGCCTCGCCATGGCGTGGCTGGACAACATCCGCGTCAGGGCCGGCGCCGATTCGTTCGCCGCGATTGCGGATCAGACCCATCCCGTGCTCGCACGCTGTGCGCAGTCACCGGACAAGGCGCGTGCGGCGGACTGCCTCGCCCACATGGGCTGGGCGGACTTCCTGCGCGGTCGTGACGGCGCACGCCCGTCCGATCCCGTGGCGCGCTACCGGGAGGCGCTGGCGCTCGATTCCGGCAACGTCTACGCGCATGCCATGTGGGGGTTCGACATCAACCGGACGCACGGCCCGGTGGCACTCGCGCGCGAGCACACCGCCAGCGCGCTGGCGTCCGGCCGCGTCCGCGCCTGGGTCCGCCATCTCCAGATCGCGGGGCTGCTGTGGCGGCGGGACGATGACGGAGATCGCGAGCTGGTGCGGGTCGCCAACGACATGCGCATCGGCGACGCCGCGCTGCAGCGCGATCCCGTGATCACGCCGGACCGGTGGCGTCTGTGGGACACGTACATCGCGCGGCTGCTCCGGACGACGGACGACACGTTTACGGGGGTGCTGCCGCCCGCCGACCACCTGGCGACCTTCCAGTGGCTGTTCCCGCTCGAGGAGGTGCCGGACGACAAGCGCCGGCATCACGCCTTCCTGCTCGCCGGTTTTCAGGAGCGGGCCGGCGCGAGGGACGCGGCGCTGCGCATCTACCGTGAGCTGCGCGACACGTTCGCGCGCGACGGATCGCTGGTCCATGGCGGACCGCTTCCCGATCGCACGGTGGAAGCCGTGGCGCGGCTGTCGAAGCGGTGACGGAAGCCCTGTGATCAGATGACAGGCATGTATGGGAAGATGCGGTCATGCCCGCGAGAAGGATCCCCATCAAAGGACGGCAGGACGTGGTGAAGAGCGCCGGAAGGGCGAGCGGCCTCGGCGTCACTGAAACCGTCTTCCACCGCCGGTTCGCCCGGCTGCGCGGCGGCGTGAAGTTCTCCGTCGATCTGCGCCGTCTCCGCGAGGACCGCGGGTGATTGCGACGGACATCAGAACACCCTCAGCGCTCGTGGTAACTGAGCACCCGCGCCGTCGGGCGGCTGGTTGAGGGGTCCGCGTCGAACGTCACCCACACCCGGCGCTTCGATCGGTACGGGACGTACTCAATCTCGGCGTCGCGTCGCTCCGGGCCGCCGGCCGACGGCACCGTCACTTCGATCCGCACGGACTCCGCCGTCACATCCCCCGTATTGACCACATCGACGGCGAGGTCGTAGCCCTGACTCGCGCGGCGCGACTCCGCCGGCGTCACCTCCAGCCGCACCGACGGCTGGTCCGTCCCCACCATCTGCGTGACGAGCCACCCCGCCACGCAGGCGATTAGCAGGAGGCTGACGCCGAACACCGTCCATTCGAGCCGGTTCTTGACAGGCGTCTTCATCGCAGCAGCAACCGGCCCGCGGCCGCTCCGAGCGTGCCGGGAAACGCAAGGAGGACGCACTGCGCCACGGCCATGTGGGGCGCACCGGCGTCGAACCGCTGGAAGTACCACAGCAGCGCGGCCGACCCGGCAAGCGCGGTCGCGTAAGTGATGATTGCCCCCTCCACGACCTCCTGGCGCCGGGTGCCGGCGAACCGCGCCGATCCGCTGAAGCCGCTGTGATACAGCAGCATTGCCGCCAGCGCGAGCGAGATGGCCATGACGGCCAGGAGACGTCCGGGGCCCATCCGTCCCGCCATCAGAATCACCTCTTCGGTCGGCGCGACATTCGCGGCGACCAGCACCGTGCCGCAGAGGGCGAGTACGACTTCGCTGGCCAGCGTCAGGTGCCGCCCCGCCGAGCCCTGGCCGGCGCCTTCGCCGGAGATCTGAGCCGTGCCGACCGACACGCCGATGGCGACAATGAGCCCCTGGGTGATGACGGCGCCGACGAACTCACGGCCAGTCAGCAGCCCCGACGCGCCCGCGAGCAAGGCCAGCAGGATGGCGCTCAGCGCGAGCCCCAGCCCGAGCTCTTCGACGGAATCGATCACGATCTCGGTGAACGTGCTGTCGAAGCGCAGGCCGGCATACGCGTTATAACCACAGAGGAGCACCAGCGTCGCCAGCAGTCCGGCGAGCAGGCGCGCGGGGGAGAACGACGCCCCGGCCGCCCACATCTCGAGCGTCAGCAAGAGCGGCAGGCTGAAGAGAAATCCCCCCGCGATCCCGCGCCCGTATTCGCGCAGGGACTCGGCCGCCGGCAGGGGCGCTTCGCGTTCCATCGACATCAGAGTGTACTCCCGTCACCCCACACGCAGCAGGGCGGCCGGGTCCGTGGCCGCCGCGCGCCACGCCCTGCCGCTGGCGCCCCCCGTCGCATCCGGCCATAATTGCGTCTCCATCTCGAAGAGGGTTCCCGGCCAAATGACAGTGATTCCCCAGGCGCTCGCCACCGCGCTGCTCGCCGTTCTGATCGTCTCGCGTGCCGCGGATGGCGTCCAGGATGCCAGCGTCAGCCACGAGTCTGATTTCCTGACCCGTGTCCGCCGCCTCACGGTCGAAGGCAAGCGGGCCGGCGAGGGCTACTGGTCGCCTGACGGCAAGCGGCTGGTCTTCCAGAGCGAGCGCGAACCGGGCAATCCCTTCTACCAGATCTACGTCCTCGATTTGCAGACGGGCGACACCCGGCGCATTTCGACGGGCGTCGGCAAAACCACCTGCGCGTTCTTCCGCCCGGGCTCCTCCGAGATCGCGTTCGCGTCCACCCACGCGGATCCGAAATCCCGCGAGTATCAGGATCAGGAACTGGCTTTCCGCGCCTCCGGCAAGGAGCGGCGCTACTCGTGGGACTACGACGCGGAGATGGACATCTACCGCTACGACGAGAAGACGTCCGCCCTCGCCCGCCTCACGGACGCGCCGGGCTACGACGCGGAGGGCAGCTACTCGCCGGACGGGCAGTGGATCGCGTTCTCGTCGATGCGTGGCGCTTACGACCACCCGCTCTCCGCTCAGGAGCAGAAGACGCTCGCCGACAATCCGAGCAACTTCGCCGAGATCTACATCATGCGCGCCGACGGCTCGGATCAGAGGCGCCTGACGAGCACCCCAGGCTACGATGGCGGCCCGTTCTTCTCGTCCGACGGCCGGAAGATCATCTGGCGGCGCTTCGATGAGCAAGGGCTCATCGCCGATGTCTGGACCATGAACCTCGACGGGACGACGCAGACACAGATCACCAGCTTTGGTTCGATGAGCTGGGCCCCCTACATGCACCCGTCGGGCGCCTACATCCTCTTCGCGTCGAACAAGCTGGGGTTCGAGAACTTCGAGCTCTTCATGGTGGACGCGGCCGGCACGAAAGAACCCGTCCGCATCACGTACTCGCCGGGGTTCGACGGCCTGCCGGTCCCGTCGCCCGATGGCCGGACGCTTGCCTGGACGTCGAGCCGCGCCGGTGGTACGGCGGGCCAGTTGTTTCTCGGCCAGTGGAATCACACCGCGGCGATCGATGCACTCAAGAAGGCGCCGCTTCGAAAGACAGTGAAAACGTCATGACCATCCACACCACGTCACGCGCCGCGCTCACCGGGCTCCTCGCCGCCGTTGCGCTCGCCGCCGGCCTCCACGCCCAGGGCTCGAAGACCCGTCCCCACGTCGAGACGCTCGCCTCATCCCGCCTCGAAGGGCGCCTCGCCGGCTCGAACGGCGAGCGGCTGGCCAGCGACTACCTCGTCTCCGAGCTCCGGAAGATGGGCGCCAGGCCGCTGCCGGGTGCGAAGGAGTTCCGTATCCCCTTCGACTTCACCGCCGGCACCAGGGACGGCGGCTCGACGCTTCAGGCCGGCGGCGTCACGTTCGGGCGGGACCAGGTGCGCGCGCTGGCCTTCTCGGACAACGGCGACGTCACCGGACCAGTCGTCTTCGCCGGCTACGGCATCGTCGTGCCCCAGAGCCAGGGGTTTGCCTACGACAGCTACGCCACGCTCGACGTCAAGGACAAGGTCGTCGTCGTCCTGCGCTACTTCCCGGAAGAGGCGGAGCCGAAGACGCGCGGCATCCTCGCGCGCTATGCCGATCTCCGCTACAAGGCGATGGCCGCGCGGCAGCGCGGCGCGAAGGCGATGATCGTCGTGACGGGCCATCAGTCCCCGAACGCCGGGGAGCTGGCGCCGATGTCGTTCGACACCGCCATCGCGGGCTCCGGCATCGTCGCGATCAGCGTGACGGGCGAGGTCGCGGAGGCGATCTTCAAAGCCGTTCCGGACAAGCCGCTGGCGGCCTCGCAAAAGGCGCTGGACGCTGCCGATCCGCACGCCGCCGGCTTTGCGCTGCCGGGGCTCTCGCTGACGCTGCACGCCGCGGTCGCGCGCGAGAAGCGAACCGGCCACAACGTCGTGGCGTATCTGCCGGCCACGGCGAAGCCGGCGGCGAGCTCGAAGCCGTGGGTGGCGATCGGCGCGCATTACGATCATCTGGGCCGCGGTGAAGCCGGAAACACGCTGGCGGGCAAGGCGGACGCCGGTGCGATCCATGCCGGGGCCGACGACAATGCATCCGGCACGGCGGCCGTCCTGGCGATTGCTGCCGCACTCTCGAAGCAGCCCCGCCAGCGGCACGTGCTGGTGGGCTTCTGGTCGGGGGAGGAGCTTGGCCTCATCGGCTCGGGCGCGTTCACGACCACGCCTCCGGTGCCGCTCGATGCGATTGCCGCGTATCTGAACTTCGACATG
>JANPJN010000265.1:0-2053 GCA_031425515.1 Acidobacteriota bacterium
AAGCGCTGAAAGTGCATGAAGCGGCGACACGACTAATGGAAACGACGCTGGCGGAACTCGCTCCGCTGCGGGATGGTGTCGTGACGGGGACCGCGACCGCCATCGGGGCGTTCATTCCGATCGTGCCGTTTCTCGTGCTCGACCACTGGCCCGCGATCTGGACCTCCCTGGTGCTGAGCATGGGGGCGCATTTCGCGATCGGCGCCGCCCGCAGCCTCTTCACCGGTCGAGGCATCTGGAGCAGCGGTCGCGACATGTTCATGGTCGGGTTCGGCGTGGCCGCGGTCGGCTACCTCCTGGGCGAGCTGATCACGCGGCTGCTGTAAGGGGGCGGCGGCCCGCCGGTGTGGCGAGCCGCCGGACGTCGCCTATTGGCGGGCTATTCCGTGGCGGTCTTGCGCAGCGTCTGCACGTAGGCGACGACCGCCCAGAGCTGCTCCTTCGTCATGTCTTCCTTGACGGCGGGCATCTTGGGTTTGCGCCGGCCATTCCAGGCTTTGTAGAACACCACACCATCCGTATTGCGCGCGGCGCGCTTCGCATTGGTGAGGTCCATGTCCTCGGCGGCATCCGGATCGCCATCCGGCCCGTCTCCCTTGCCCTGCGGCCCGTGGCACTTCTGGCACTTGTCCTTGAAGAGCGCCTTGCCGGATGCGACGAGCTTCGCATCGACGGCGAGCGGGTTCTTCATGGTCTGCGCTTCGGGTGGAATCTCCCAGCCGCTCTTCGATGTTGCCGGGGGTGTCTGCGGGGCCGTGGCTGCCGCCACGCCAATGACCGCCGTCGTGAGTGCCAGCGCCAGTGCGCCGATCGTCCGCCCCATCATCAGCCTCGCTCCTTCGAAAGTGTGGACGCGCGTCAGGTTCCGCAGAAGATGATACAGTTTTTTGGTGAACGACGACCACCCGCTCGCGTACGAAGACGACGGCTTTCTCGACAGTCCCGACGCCAGGCCCCTCCGTATCCTCGCCGAGTATCTCGACCCTCTGCGTCGATTCAAGCAGCACAACATTCAGGATACGGTCGTCTTCTTCGGGTCCGCGCGGGTGCTCAGCCGTTCGCTGGCGCAGCGTAACCTGCGCGAGCTGCGGAACCCGACGCGACGCCGCAAGGCCGACCACAAGGCCGCGCTCAAGCGCAGCGAGAAGGCGGTGGAGTGGTCGCGCTACTACGAGGACGCGCGCGCGCTCGCGAAGCAGCTCACCGCGTGGAGCATGGCGCTCGAGGCCCAGCGGCACCGCTTCGTCGTCTGTTCAGGCGGAGGCCCCGGAATCATGGAGGCGGCGAACCGGGGCGCCAGAGAAGCGGGGGGAAAGTCCATCGGGCTGAATATCCGGCTGCCGTTCGAACAGGCGCCGAATCGCTACATCACGAGCGATCTCGTCTTCAACTTCCACTACTTCTTCATGCGGAAGTTCTGGTTCGCCTATCTGGCCAAGGCCCTGGTGATCTTTCCGGGCGGGTTCGGCACGATGGACGAGCTCTTCGAGATTCTCACGCTCGCGCAGACGAGGAAACTCTCGAAGAAGCTGCTCGTGATCATGTATGGCAGCGAGTACTGGAACCAGGTGCTGAAGCTCGAGCCGCTGGCGGAGTGGGGCGCCATCAACGAGGACGACCTGAAGCTGCTCTGCCACGTGGACTCCGTGGGCGAGGCGTTCGACGAGTTGAAGAAGCATCTGACGACGCATCATCTCGTGCCGCAGACCGCGCAGGAGACCAGGGCGCCGGGCATTGCGAAGACCAGAGGGTGAGGGGACCATGGATCTTGACGAACGGAAGACACTGATTGCCCAGTATCGCGACGGCTACGCCGCGATTACCGAGGCGCTGCTGAAGATCACGCCGGAGGAGCTCGATGCGCGGCCTGGGCCGGGGCGTTGGTCCACGCGCGAGGTGCTGCACCATCTGGCCGACAGCGAGATGACGGCGGCGGTCCGGCTGCGGGTGCTGCTGGCGGAAGAACGGCCGACAATCCGCGGATACGATCAGGATCAGTTCGCGCGCACGCTGCACTACGAGCGTCCGCACGAGACGTCGCTCGAGCTGTTCC
>JANPJN010000266.1:0-5860 GCA_031425515.1 Acidobacteriota bacterium
GAACGTCGCCGACTTCCAGTGCCCCGGGGAAGTAGAATGACAACTCAGCGCTCAGCTCTCGGCTTTCAGCTTTCGATGACGGGGTCCAGGGAACTCCCGGCGCTGACAGCTGACGGCTGACAGCTGACGGCTGACGGCTGAAAGCTTCTATGACCTGGCAGAAGAAGGCGCGTCTCGGCCTCGTGGTGTTCGTCGCCGTGTTCCTCGTGATCGTCGTCGTCGCGCTCCGGCGGCGCGCGCCCGCGCGGCCTGTCGAACCTCCGCCGACCCGGATGGACCCGGCGGCCGTGGTCGAGGGGCACGGCACGGGGACGATCGAGCAGTCCCGCGACGGCCGCGTGGTCTTCTCGCTGAAGTTCGGCTCCCAGCTCACCTATCCCGACGGTCGATCGAAGCTGACCGGCGGCGTCTCGGTGACGGCGGATCGGAGCGGCCGCCCGTTCACCGTGACGAGCCGGGAGGCCGAAGTCGCCATGCAGGGCAGCGAGCTGCGGACGGCGCACTTCATGGGCGACGTCAAGCTCACCTCCGCGGATCTCCAGGTGGGTGCCGGCGAGGCGAGCTACGCCGAGAGCGAGGGGGTCGTGAAGATCCCTGGCCCGGCGACCTTCTCGCGTGGACGGATGCAGGGCAGCGGTGTCGGGGCAACCTACGACCGCAACCGCGAGGTGCTCTGGCTCCTCGATCAGGCGCGCATCACGGTCGCGCCGGACAAGGCGGGACAGGGATCGCTCACGGCGACGGCGAAGGCCGCCGGCATGGCGCGGCTCGAGAACTACATCCGGCTGACCGGCGGCGGCCACATCGAGGCGGACGGACGCATCATCGACGGCGACGAGATCACGATCGTGTTGACGCCGGCTACCCCCGAGGCGCCCGATCAGCAGGTCCAGGCACTGCAGCTCCGCGGCAACAGCCGCATCACGGGCGGGCCCGGCGCTGGCGCGCCGCAGGCCATGTCCGCGCGCGACATCGACCTGACCTACGCCCCGGACGGGCGCACGCTCCAGCGCGCGCAGCTCGTCGAGAATGCCGTGCTCCAGCTCCCCGGCGAAGGGGCGGGCGCCGGGCGCCGCATCGCGGGCACGACGATCGCATTCGAGATGGCACCCGACGGCGCCACGGTCACGAACCTCTCGGCCAGCGAGAACGTGCAGGTTGACCTCCCGGCCGACGGCGCTCAGGCGGCCAAGCGGATCAAGTCTTCGACGCTCAGTGCCAGCGGCGCGCCGGGCACGGGCCTGCAGCACGCCACCTTCAACGGGAATGTGGAGTATCGCGAGTCGCGCCCCGCGAAAGGGGCGGCGGCGGCCGCCGATCGCATGGCCCGTTCCCAATCGCTCGTCGTCGAGACGAAGCCGGGCCTCGGGGCCGTCCAGCAGGCCGACTTCCGCGGCAGCGTCCACTTCATCGATGGGCCGCAGGTCGCCGCGGATGCTTCGCGCGCGCTCTACCATGTGGACACCGACCGCATCGAGCTCTCCAGCACCCCCGACCCGGGGCCGGGCTCTCCGCGCGTGTCGGACGGGCGCGTCACGGTCGAGGCCCGCGAGATCGAGTTGGCGCTCGGCACGCGCAAGCTGACCGCCGACACCAAGGTCCGGAGTTCGATGCGTCCGGAGTCGAAGCCACCCGCGCCGCTTCCGGCCGTGGCCTCCGCGGGCACCCGCGGCAGCGCCGTCGTTCCGAAACCTGCTCCGGCTGCCCGGGGGGGCACGGCGCCGGCCGCCCTCGCGCAGGACACGGCGCACCTGCCGGGGCTCCTCAAGAAGGATCAGCCGGTCACCGTCACCTCCAACCGGCTGGCGTACGATGGAGCCGCGGGGCACGCGGTCTATACCGGCAGTGCGCGGCTGTGGCAGGGCGAAACTTCGGTGCGCGGCGATACGATCATCGTGGACGACAAGTCGGGCAACCTGGAGGCGCAGACGAACACGCGCACCGAGATGATGCTGGACGAAGTCGATCGCAAGACGGGGGCACGCCGGCAGACGCGCACGGTGGGGGAAGGCGAGACGTTCGTGTACGACGATGCGAAGCGGGTGGCGACGTTCACGGGCAAGGCGCATATCATCGGCCCGGAGGGGGACGTGACGGGGGAGCGCATCGAGCTGCACCTGAAGCGCGAGACCAACGAGCTCGAGCGCGCCGAGGGCTACGGCGCCAACGGCGAGGTGGTCGTCAAGGAGAAGGGGCGGACCGCGACGGGTGCGCGGTTGACCTATACGGTGGAGAATGAAACCTACGTCATGACCGGCACGCCCGTCACCGCCATCGAGATCGCGCCGCCGGACTGCAAGAAGTCGGTCGGCGCCGTGCTGACGTTCCAGCGCGCCGTGGGCACGGTCTCGACGGCCGGCAACGGCGTGATCCGATCGATGCAGAATCAGATCGCCTGCCCGGCGGGGCCCCAGTAGCGGTGGCAACACTCAGCGCCTCGGGGCTGACCAAGTCCTACAGCGGCCGCACGGTCGTGAAGGGCGTGGACCTCCAGATCGCGTCGGGCGAGGTCGTCGGCCTGCTCGGACCGAACGGCGCGGGGAAGACCACAACGTTTTCGATGGTCGTCGGGCTGACGGCCCCGGACGCCGGCCATGTCCTGTTGAACGGCGTGGACGTGACGGACGACCCGATGTACGTGCGCGCCCGGAAGGGCATCGGGTATCTGCCGCAGGAGGCGTCGATCTTCCGCGGGCTCACCGTGGAGCAGAACATCGCGGCGATCCTCGAGACCCTGCCGCTCGGCGGCGCCGCGCGGCGGGCCCGGCAGCGCGAGCTGCTCGCCGAGCTCGGCCTGACCCCGCTCGCGAAATCCCCGGCCTACACGCTCTCGGGCGGCGAGCGCCGGCGGGTCGAGATCACCCGGGCGCTGGTCATCTCGCCCAAGTTCATCCTGCTGGACGAGCCGTTCGCGGGCATCGATCCGATTGCCGTGACCGACATCCAGAAGATCATCTTCCACCTCAAGGAGCGGGGCATCGGGGTGCTCATCACGGACCACAACGTACGCGAGACCCTGCGGATCACGGACCGCGCCTACATCGTCCACGACGGTGTCATCTTCCGGAGTGGGACCCCCGACACGCTCGCGGCCGACGAGGACGTGAAGCGGATTTACCTCGGAGCCGAGTTCCGATTGGACTAAGATTGAAGGGACAGCAAGCCGACTGACCCATGGCGATCCAGCAGAAACTCCACACAAAACTCGTCCAAAAGCTGATTCTGACGCCGTCGCTGCAGCAGGCCATCAAGCTGCTGCCGATGTCGACGCTGGAGCTGGTCGATCTGCTGAACCAGGAGATGGTGGAGAACCCGCTCCTGGAAGAGGTGCCGACCGAAGAGCTGCAGCCGGCGGACCAGCAGCAGGCCGAGAAGGCCGCGGACCAGCCGGCGGCGGAAAAGGGCGACGCCTGGGACGACGCGGATTACGAGTACTTCTTCGGCGACTATCTGGACGACGGGTATCGGTCGCGCACGCCGTCCGAGGTGAAGGAGCTCCCGCCCATCGAGAACACGCTCTCGAGCGCCGCGTCGCTGTACGACCATCTGCTGTGGCAGCTCTCGCTGCAGACAGACGACGAGCGGCTCAAGGAGATTGGCGCTGCCATCCTGGGCAATCTCGACGACGACGGGTACCTCGTGGCGTCGGTGGAAGAGATCGCCGCCATGGGGGAATGGCCCGTGGCGGATGTCGAGCGCGCGCTGCAGCACGTGCAGACGTTCGATCCGATCGGGGTGGCCGCGCGCGACCTGCAGGAGTGCCTGTGGCTTCAGCTCCGGCACCTCGGGCTGGAGGGAACGCCCACGGAGAAGATCGTCACCGAGCACCTGCGGCTGCTGCAGAACCATCAGGTGCCCGAGATCTCGCGCAAGCTCGGCATGTCGATCGAGGACCTGAAGGAGCACGTCGAGATCATCCGCAATCTCGATCCGAAGCCGGGGAGCCGCTACAACCCGACGCAGTCGCAGTACGTGATCCCGGACGTCTACGTCGTCAAGGTCGAAGATCAGTACGTCGCGGCGCTCAACGAAGAGGGGCTGCCGCAGCTGCGCATCAGTCCCGTCTACAAGCGTCTGCTCGACAAGACGGGCGCTGCGGGCGCCACCGGCGCGGAGCAGAACGACGAGACGCGCGCGTACGTGAAGGACAAGTTCCGGTCGGCGCTGTGGCTGATCAAGTCCGTCGATCAGCGTCAGAAGACGATCCACAAGGTCGCGACGAGCATCATCACCTTCCAGCGCGAGTTCCTCGACCACGGGATTGAATACCTGCGGCCGCTCGTGCTGCGCGACGTGGCCAACGACATCGGCATGCACGAGTCCACCGTCAGCCGGGTGGTCAACAACAAGTACATGCACACCCCGCAGGGGGTGTTCGAGCTGAAGTACTTCTTCCACAGCGGCATCAGCAGCTCGTACGGCGAAAGCGTGTCGTCGGTCACGATCAAGCAGCGCATCCGTCGGATCATCGAGAACGAAGATCCACGCAAGCCGCTGAGCGATTCGAAGATCGTCAGCATCCTCCAGAAGGAAGGGCTGATGCTCGCGCGGCGCACCATCGCGAAGTACCGGGAAGAGCTGAAGATCCCGACCTCCAACCAGCGCAAGGTCATGTTTTAGGGAGTGCTGTGCGACTCGACATCACCGGCCGGAACGTGGAGATTACGCCGCCGCTCAGGGAGCTCCTCACCAAGCGTCTCGCGCGACTCCAGCGCGTCCTGAACGACGCGGCGGTCTCCGCCATCATCACCCTCAGCAAGGAAAAGTACCGGCTGCGCACCGAGATCGCGGTGCACACGCGCGGCGATCATCTGCTGCGCGGCAATGGCGAGAGCTCCGGCTGGGGCGTCTCCATCCGTCAGGCCACCGACAAGATCGAGCAGCAGGCGGAGACCCTCAAGGGCAAGTGGAAGGACAAGCGCCGGCGCGGCCGGGTGGCCCGCACGGTCGTCGAGGATGTGCCGGTCGCCCCGCCGGTCCCGCCGGGGCCTCGCGTGATTCGGGCCCGCTATCCCATCAAGCCCATGTCGCTCGACGACGCGTCGGTGCGGCTCGAGGGGGCGAAGGATCCGTTCGTCGTGTTCCGCAATCCGGAGACCGAGAGCGTCAGCATCCTGTACCGGCGCAAGGACGGCAATCTCGGGCTGATCGAGTCGGTCTGAGGCGCGATGGAGACCGCCCCGGCCCGAAGCGTCACGGTCGCGACGCTCCTCGCCGATCTCTCCGCGTCCCGGGCCCTGACCGTCGAGGTGCTGGCGGGCGCCGAGTCGCTCGAGCGTCGCATCACCATCGCCCACCCCCAGAAGACCGGCCTCGCGTTGTCGGGGTTCGATGCCTACCTGCAGGCGGGGCGGGTGCTCGTGTTCGGCGGCAGCGAGATGCACTACCTCGGAACCCTTGCGCCGGCCGACCGCACGGCGGCGCTGCGGCGCGTGTTCACGCACGGGTTGCCTGGCGTGCTCGTCACGGCGGGATCGGCGGTGCCGGAGGAGGCGTTCACCGAAGCGAACCGAGCCGGCGTCCCGCTGCTGCGGACCGGCACGGCGACGCCGGATGCCATTGCCGCGCTCTCGGCCGCGCTCGACACGCACCTGGCCGCGAGGTGCACGGTGCACGGCGTGCTGATGGACATCCTGGGCCTTGGCGTGCTGGTCGTGGGGGAGAGCGGCATCGGGAAGAGCGAGTGCGCGCTGGATCTCGTGGTGCGCGGGCATCGCCTGGTGTCGGACGATGTCGTGGAGCTGCAGTGTCGGGGGCGATCGTTCGTCATCGGGACGTCGGCGGAGCTGACGCGCCACCATATGGAGATCCGGGGGATCGGCCTGATCAACGTGCAGGATCTGTTCGGCGTGGCCTCGAC
>JANPJN010000267.1:0-1876 GCA_031425515.1 Acidobacteriota bacterium
CTCGAGT
The DNA here is from genome assembly GCA_031425515.1 of Acidobacteriota bacterium. Taxonomy (GTDB): domain Bacteria; phylum Acidobacteriota; class Vicinamibacteria; order Vicinamibacterales; family 2-12-FULL-66-21; genus JALZOC01. The sequence continues at coordinate 8 of JANPJN010000267.1, forward strand.
CACCGCGGTCGAAGGCAGGGTCGCCGACCGCACCGAGCAGAATCGCGTGCGACTCACGCGCCGCCGCCAGCGTCTCGTCCGGGAGCGGCGGCAGATCGCGACGCAGCGCCGCGCCGCCGATCAGGCTTTCCCGCAGATCGAACGCATGCCCGAAGCGCGCCCCGACCGCGCGCAACACCGCCGCCGCGCCAGCGACGACCTCGGGACCGATGCCGTCACCCGGCAGCAGGAGAATAGAAGCCTTCATGCGAACCCTGTAGCACCTCGTGGAACCCTGCAGAACCCTGTAGAACCGTCGTCTACACCCCGTGGCCGTAGCCGACCTCGGCCGGCGTCGCCTTGAAGTCGGGGACGCTGCCGGAGCCCGGGCCGGAGCCTGACGTCGGAGGGCGGCGGTTGCGCAGGCGCGCGACGACGTCGGCCAGGTCGGTGTCGTTCACGACCTTGTCGCGATCCGCGATCGCCATGATCTCCCAGTAGACCGTCTCGAGCTCGCTCCGCTCGAGCGTCAGACCGATCTGCTCGCACCGGCGCTGCACGGCGTGGCGGCCGGAGTGCTTGCCGAGCACCAGCTTCGTCTCCGGGACGCCCACTTCCTCGGGCCGCATGATCTCGTACGTGCGGCGATCCTTCAGCATCCCGTCCTGGTGGATGCCCGCCTCGTGCGCGAAGGCGTTGCGTCCGACGATGGCCTTGTTGGCCTGGACCGCTTCGCCGGTGATGGCCGTGAGCATCTGGCTCGACGCGAAAATCTCGCGCGGCTCGATGCGCGTGGAGAAGGGCAGGCGGTCGGCGCGGACGCGGGTCGCCATGACGATTTCCTCGAGCGACGCATTGCCCGCGCGCTCGCCGATGCCGTTGATCGTGCACTCGACCTGGCGCGCGCCGCCGCTGACCGCGGCGAGCGTGTTCGCCACCGCGAGACCGAGATCGTCGTGGCAGTGCGCGCTGAAGGTGGCGTGGCCGGCGTTGGGCACGCGTGTGAGGATGTTTCTGAAGAACTCGCCGATTTCGTCCGGGGTGGAGTAGCCGACCGTGTCGGGCAGGTTGACGGTCGTGCAGCCGGCCGAGATTACCTCTTCGATCACCCGGCACAGAAAGTCCGGGTCGCTCCGGGTCGCATCCTCCGCCGAAAACTGCACATCGTCCGTATACCGCCGGGCCTGGTGGACGGCGGCGACCGCGGCGGCGAGACAGGCCTCCCGCGTCATCCGGAGCTTGCGTTCGAGGTGGAGGTCCGAGGTGGCGATGAAGACGTGAATCCGGCGCTGAGGGGCGGCGGCCAGGGAGGCGCCCGCGCGATCGATGTCGGCGGGGCTGCAGCGGGCGAGGCCGGCGATGATCGTGCCCCGGACCTCCGCGGCGATCGTCCTCACCGCCTCGGCATCGGCTTCCGAGGCGATCGGAAAGCCCGCTTCGATCACGTCCACTCCGAGCAACGCCAGCTGTCGCGCCAGGGTCAGCTTCTCCTGCACGCGCATCGAGAAGCCGGGCGCCTGCTCGCCGTCACGCAGCGTCGTGTCGAAGATGATGAGGCGGTCGGTAGACATGAGTCCTCCTCTGTCAGTAGTACCCGAGGCGTGAGCCTGCGTCCAATTTATAGTTTTTGCATTTATATGATAATTCCTTATGATAATGCCGTGCAGCTCCAGGACCTGAATGCTTTCGTCGCCGTGGCCGCCGATCGCAGCTTTTCCAAGGCGGCCAAGCGCCTGCATCGCACACAGCCGGCCATCAGCCAGGCGATCCGGCGTCTGGAGGACGAGCTGGGCGACAAGCTCTTCGACAGGACCTCGCGAAACGGCGCCCTGACGGAGGCGGGCGTGCTGCTTCGCGAGCACGCGACCCGCCTCCTCCGGCTTGCGTCGG
>JANPJN010000268.1:0-2085 GCA_031425515.1 Acidobacteriota bacterium
CTCGACGTCGCGCGGCACTTCGCGCACGCCATACGGCAGGCGCGGCAGCTTGCCGAATATCTTCGGCAGCTCGTCGTCGGCCCGCTTGGCCATGAGCGCAGACTTCTCCATCAGGCCTTCGCGCGACGTCGCGTAGAAGCGGGGATCGGTCCGCAGGAAGTGCAGGAACTCCGCAAACGTCCCCTTGAAGCCGGAGGCGTCGATGTCCTTCTGCATCTCCGCACGAATGCGGGCCACCTCCTCCAGCCCCTTCTGATGGATCTGATCGGGAGTGAGGTCCGTGGTCGTGTACGAGCGGGCGAGGTAGGCGTAGTACTCGCGCCCACCGGGTAGATGGAGCGCACCGACCTTCGGTTTGGCGACCGGCAGCACCTCGGTTTCGACGACTCTCGCAAAGGCCGCGCGCGCGGGCAGGATCTTCGTCGCGATGATGCCGCGGGCGCGCTCCCGATACGACTCCTGATCCGCGCCAGGAATGGCGCCGGGAAGGTCGGCAAGCGGCTTCAGGAAGTTGGTGCCGTCGGCCGCCGGCCCGGTCATCTGCGCCTTCAGTTGCCGAAGCACCACATCGGTCGTCGCACGCGACTGCACGAAGCCGGTGCTGACGCCGCGACGGACATTGGCGGTGCTGTCGTCGATGTACTTCGCCGCCGCGTCGAGACGCGCGAGGTAGGCGTCCGCATCGGCGGCCGATCGGATGACAGTGCTCTCGGCGACATACGAGAGGAACTGTTCGGGCCCACCCTCGTTGGTGAACCCCAGCCGCCCGTCGTCGAAGGCCAGGGCCTCGAGACGGTCGGCGACCACCCGGCGCAGGAAGGCGAGGTTGAGCCGATCGCCGTCGGAGAGGCCCTGATCGGTGACGCCGGCCAGCCGCGTCCTGAACTGCTCCAGCGCCGCCTTGCGGCGCGCGACGTCCGCGGGGGCCACCCCGGGGAGCCGGGCCAGGGCGGCCAGGTCCCCTTCCTGCCCCGAAGCGAATGGATCCTCCGCGCGGTCGAACGTCTCGTAGTCCGCGATGATGCGGCCGAGATCGCCCGACGCGGCCTGTTGCGCCGCGGGGGCGACGGTCTGGGCCAGGGCGAACGCCGACCCGGCCAGGCCCACCGCCGCAACCGCGAAGACGAGTGCGCGGCGCCTCAGAACGTCACCTTCGCCGCAAGCTGGACGATCCGCGGCCCCGAGGACGTCAGCGCCTCCTGGAAGTTCGTCGTCCGCGTCAGCGTCGTGCCAGTGCTCGTGTAGAGCCCCGTTCTCACGTTGCTGATGTTGTCGCGATTGAGCAAATTGAATGCCTCGGCGATGAGCTGGAGCTTCAGCCGACCGAGCGGAATGTCGCGCGCGACGCGCGGGTCGAGCGAGATCTGGGAGTCCAGCGTGTAGGCGTTGCGCTTCGTCCCGGGCGCGATGTCGTTCCGGTTGTTGCCGTCGCGGTTGACGTCGGCGCTCACGTACGCGCTGTACGGCTGGCCGGACTGCGCCGTGAAGATGCCGGCAATCGTCCACCCGCCCCAGAGGGCGCGCGCCATGCTGCTCATCCCGTCCGCCTTCGTCGTGTAGACCCCGCTCAGCACGAGACGATGGCGCTGGTCGTTGCCGCCCCGCGTCCGGTCGGTATCGAAGTCCGCCGGGTTCGACGCGAACTTGGCGTCGTCTCCGCCTCCCGGAACGACAGCCGTGGCGTCGGGGACGGTGTCTTCGACGCGGCCCAGCGTATAGGCCGCACGCCCCGTCATGCCGCGGGAGAAGCGGCGGTTCAGCTCGAACGTCAACCCGTTGTAGGTCGAGACGGCCGTGCTTTGGAAGGAGATGATGCGCGCGAAGTTGGTGAACGGGCCGGCGGCGAACTGGTAGTGCGGCACCTGCTCGCCGGTGCCCGCGACGGTGAAGGTCACGGGGGACGCGGCGCCGATGTTGAGGTCCGTCGAGCGGGGGAGCGCATCCCCGTGCACGAACAGGTAGCTCACCGAGGCGGCTGTGTCGTGCCCGAGGTCGTAGTCCACACCGGCGCTCGCCTGCTGGACGCGGGCGTTCTGGTAGTCCTTGTCGAACGTGAAGATCGTCGGTCTCGGCAGCGCCGCGCCC
>JANPJN010000269.1:0-2826 GCA_031425515.1 Acidobacteriota bacterium
ACCATCCCGGCGCTCGTCACGCTCGCCTACGATCCGCGCCGGGGCGCGATGTTCCGGGCTGAGCTGTTCGCGGCGCTCGAGATCCTCAACCGGGGCGACATCGAGATCGAACGGCTGAAAGGATCGTGGGCGGGGGCGCTCGGGCAGCCGCAGTTCATGCCGTCGAGCTATCTCGCCTACGCGCAGGACTTCGACGGCGACGGCCGCCGCGACATCTGGAGCTCGCAGGCGGACGTCTTTGCGTCGATCGCGTTCTACCTGCAGGAGCACGGGTGGACACGGGGCGCGACCTGGGGGCGCGAGGTCAGCATGGCCGAGGCCCACCAGGCGCGCGCGCTCGCGATCCCGCGACGCGAGGCGGGCTGCCGCGCGGAGCGGTTGATGACGCCGCCCGAGCCGCTCCCTCGATGGCGGACCTTCGGCCTGCGCACGCTCACGGGGGGCACGCTGCCGGGTGGGACCGCGGCGGCGTCGCTGCTGCAGGCCGGACGCCGCAGCTTTCTCCTCTACGCGAACTACGACGCGCTGCTCGGCTACAACTGCGCGCACACCTACGCGCTCAGCGTAGGGCTGCTGGCGAATCGCCTTCGCTAGTTTCTGGAGCGACGCCCGTCGCCAGATCATCGAGAACGCGGCGGCAGTCTGCCGCTCTCCCCGCCACATGCCGCCAGGACGGTCACCCTGCCTGACTGTCGGAGGCGCCGCGGCCGATCCCGGCGATGCTCGTGGTCGCCGGTTCGATGAGCAGGAGCGATGCGAACGTGGCGATGCCGACCACGGCCAGCAGCGCGGCCACCTCGTCGTGCGTCCCCGAGATCAGCGCCGCCGCGGCCACGAGAAAACTGGCGAGCAGCCCGTCCGCGATCGCGAGCGCGGGGAACGCCCGCGCGCGCTGGACGCCCAGCACCGAGGGGTGCACGCGCGACACGAACCAGAGATTCAGCCGGAGCGTGATGGAGATCGTGGCGAGCATCAGCATCATCAGGAAGACAGCCGACCCGTAAGGTCGTGGCATCCAGGATCGGATGCCCCACGCGGCGGCGGCCATCGCGGCGTTCAGCCCCGAGACGACGAGCTGATGGCATTGCCACCACCAGAGCGTCGGCGCTGGCCCGGCCGCACGCTGTGAGGCCCCTGGCCCCCCCAATGTCCGCAGATCGATCGCCAGCGGGCGTCCCGAGGCGTACCGCTCGGCGGGCAGGGCGCGCAGGCAGCGCCGCAGGATGAGCGAGAGCCCGTCCACCGGAAGCGCCGCCGAGGGCGGCTCCGTCACGCCCTCCAGCGCCCCGGCCATGCGCGCGACGGCGTCTCCCTGGTCCTTGCCGAAGGGGTGGGTGCCCGTCGCGAGCTCCCACGCCAGCACGCCGAAGGCAAAGACGTCCGCGGTCGCGTCGACCTCTCCGCCGCCGAACTGCTCGGGCGCCATGTAACCGGGGGTCCCGAGGGCCGTTCCCGCTTCGGTCAGCCGGGTGACGGACGGGGCATCGCTCGACGCCGCGGTGCTGGCCAGGCCAAAGTCGAGAATCTTGATCTGGCCGTCGTGGCGGCGCATCACATTCTCGGGCTTGAGGTCGCGATGCACGATGCCGCGGCTGTGCGCGGCCGCCAGCGCGTCGGCAATATCGAGCAGCGTCGCCATCAGGCGCGGGGGTGGCAGGGGGCCGTCTGCGATCTCCTCGCGCAGGGTTCGTCCCTCCACGAGCTCCGACGCGATATACAGCGCCTCGTCCAGCTCCTCGAGCGCGAACACGGTCGCGACGGCGGGGTGCGTGAGGGCGGCCGCGGCACGGGCCTCCCGCGTCAGCCGCTCCCGCCGTACGCGGTCGCGTGTGTACTCCGGAGTCAACGCCTTGAGCGCGACGGCGCGCCCGAGCCGCTGGTCCGTCGCGGCGTACACCACCCCCATCCCCCCGCGTCCGATCTCGGGGCCGACGAGATACGGCCCGATCTGACGTCCCGTCAGCGACGGGTCCGGTGGGTCGAGCACCAGATCGGCCGCAATGCCCCACGCCGGCTCGTCGAGGAAACCCGCCGTCCGCTCGTGGCTCTCCAGCAGCGCCCGGACCTCGCGCAGGATCTCCGGATCTCCGCCGGCGGCCTGACGCAGCAACGAGTCGCGTTTATCCGGCGCGACGGCAAGTGCCGCGTGGAAGACCTCGTTGATCCGCTGCCACGTCTCCGGCGTCACGAGGGGCCGGCGTCTCCCAGCGCGCGCGCCAGCCACGCGGAGGCGATCGTCCAGTGGCGTTTCACGGTGGCAGGGGACATCTGCATCGCGTCGGCCGTTTCCTCGATGGTGAGCCCGCCGAAGAACCGCAGCTCGACGAGCCGTGCCTGCGAGGGGTCGATTGCGGCGAGGCGGTCGAGGGCTTCGTCCAGCGCAAGGAGGTCCACCGACCGTTCACGCCCGGCGACGAGCCCCTCGTCCAGCGTGACCCGCTGCTGCTCCCCGCCGCGTTTCCTGGCATGGCGGGCGCGCGCCCGGTCGATCAGGATCTGCCGCATGGAATGGGCCGCAATCGCGCAGAAGTGCGCCCGGTTCTGCCAGCGGGCCGGCTTGTCTTTCGCCAGACGCAGGTAGACCTCGTGCACGAGCGCCGTCGGCTGCAGCGTTCCCCCGGCCCGCTCGCCCCTGAGGTAGCCCGCCGCCAGACGGCGCAGTTCCTGATAGACGACCGGCAGCAACGTCTCGATCGACTGCCGGTCGTCTTCAGCCATCACACACGCTGGATCGTCACGTGCGTCATCGTCACCGGCGTGACGGGCCGATCCTGACGTCCGGTCGGCACCGCTCCGATCTTCTTCACGATATCGAGCCCCTCGACG
>JANPJN010000270.1:0-1709 GCA_031425515.1 Acidobacteriota bacterium
GGGGCGCTCGTCGCCGATCGGACCGGCATCGCCACGGCCTTTGCGATCTGGAACCTCCAGGATCGCGGCGAGATCTTCATCGACCCGGCCGCGCCGGTCTACGAGGGCATGATCATCGGCGAGAACGCGCGCGCCAGCGACATGGACGTCAACGTCACGAAGGAAAAGAAGCAGACGAACATGCGGGCGTCCAGCGCCGACGAAGCGGTGCGGCTCATCCCGCCACGTAAGCTCGGGCTCGAACAGGCGATCGAGTGGATCAACGACGACGAGCTGGTCGAGGTCACGCCGCACAACATCCGCATCCGCAAGCGCGTACTGGCCGCGAACATGCGGCCCCGTCGCAGCACCGACTGACGACGGCTCCCGCCCGATCGGCGCCCGGCGTCAGAGCGCCAGCCAGCGCACCTCGTTGGGGCGCGACGCCAGGAACCGCTCGAGGTCGGCGGCACTGATCGTGACGCTCGCGGTATTCAGATTCGGATGGAAGATCAGCGCCGGGGCCCCGCGCAGCGCCTGATCCACGATCACCCGCACACCGCCAGACCCCTCGTGCAGCAGGCCGAACGGCGACACCGATCCGGGCGTGACGCCAAGCTGCGCCATCAGCCGATCGGACGATCCGAAGCTCAGACGATCGTCGCCGATCACCTTCACGAGCTGCCGCAGATCCGCCGCCTTGCCGATCCCGAGAACGACCAGGTAGTGCCGGTCCCCCTTCTTGTTCCGGAGGAACAGGTTCTTCACCGGCGTGGCCGGAATCGTCGTCCAGTGCGCGGCCGCGTCCTCGGCGGTGAAGACCGCCGGGTGCTCGTAGCGGCCATACGTGATCCCGAGCGCCTCGAGGGCGCGGTAGACCGGCTGCGGATCGCTCATGGCCGCATTTTACGCCGCCTGCTTGCCCGCGTTCCGGAGGTCCGATAGGCTGAGACGTCCGTTCGTGCCCGGGGCCACCAATGTCCAAGCTGTGGGTCGTTCTCCTCGCCCTCCTCTACGCAGGCGACATGGCTCCCGGCGTGGAGGTGCGGGGCACGGCGACGTTCCAGGACCGACCGCTCGCCGATGCGGTTGTCTGGATCGACGCGCCGGCGCAGGGCCCTCCCGGCAGGCGGCGAGCCGTGCTCGACCAGCGCAACCTGAAGTTCTCGCCCCGCGTCCTCGCCGTCCAGGTGGGGACGACGGTGGACTTTCCGAACAACGACCGCGTTTTCCACGATGTCTTCTCTTTCCGGGACGGCAAGCGGTTCGAGCTTGGCCTGTACCCCGTCGGCGCGGTGAAGCACGTGCCGTTCGACCGCCCGGGCCTGAGCCGCGTGTTCTGCAACATCCATCCAGGCATGGCGGCCTACATCCTGGTCGTCGATTCGCCATATTTCGCCGTCTCCAATCGCGAGGGACACTTCTCGCTGCCTGATGTGCCGGCCGGCCCGGCTCGTTACCATGCCTGGCGCCCCGGAGGCGCCATCGTGGACGGTACCGTTGACGTTCGAGCTGGCGTGCATCTGGACGTCCAGTGGCGTTGAGGGCGGTCGCCGCCGCGCTCGCGCTGATCTTCGGATGCGCCGCAGCGTCCCAGGCGCAGTCGCTCAACGCCGAAGTCGATCTCACGGCGGGCTTTTCCACCGAGAACGTGCGGGCGGCCGCCGTCCAGGGCCGTATCTTTGGTGCGACCGCCTCGGACTGGCGGTTCTTCGCGGAAGCGACCTGGG
>JANPJN010000271.1:0-15930 GCA_031425515.1 Acidobacteriota bacterium
TCCTCTCTGGAGAAGGCGCTCGACGTGTGCGAATCGCTGGCCGCCGCGCCGCGTGGACTGAGCGTGACGGACCTCGCCCGTCTGCTCCGCCAGCCGCCTCCGACGGTGCACCGGCTCCTCCGCGTCCTCAAGCGGCGGGGCTTCGTCCGGCAGGACGAGGAGACACAGCGCTACAGCCTGACGCTCAAGATGCTGGACTTGAGCTTCCGCCTCCTCGGCCGCTCCGAGCTCAGGCTGCATGCGTACCCCGTGCTCCGGGAGTACGTCCTGCGCACGGGCGCGCGCGCCTTCATCGCCGTGCCGGCTGCCAGTGAGGTGACGTATCTCTGGAGTGGGGGGCCAGACGAAGTCGGCATGCATACGACGCATGGGCGCGAGATGCCGGTGCACTGCGCCCTCTACGTACACGACGCGTCACGCAGGCGCCTGAGTTGCCTGAAGCTCGAGCAGCCCCGCGATGCGGTCAACACGGACCGGATTGCGGTGCGCTTCGGTCCACCGGCGGTGCAACGGCTGGTATGCACGTGCGCGCCGGTCTTCGACTACACGGGCCGTCACGTCGCGCGCATCGGCGTGTTCGTCCACGCGGCCGACGAGGCGCCCTTCGCGGGCGAGCAGCCTCGCGCCGCGATGGAGCTTGCCCGGCTGATTTCGCTGCGCCTCGGGCATTTCCAGGCGTCGGTTGCCCTGGGCGCGTAGCCGTCGGGTCCTTTGAACTGTTGCGTCGCACCGTCGCCGCATCGCGTTGAGCTGGAGGAGTGAGAGAACGTGGCTTATATCATTTGTGAACCCTGCATCGGCACCAAGGACAGCGCGTGCGTCGATGTGTGTCCCGTCGATTGCATCCATCCCCGGAAGGACGAGCCCGAGTTCGCCGCCGCCGAAATGCTCTACATCCACCCCGACGAATGCATCGACTGCGGCGCCTGCGTCCCGGCGTGCCCCGTCGAGGCCATCTTCGCGCTCGACGAAACGCCGGAGAAGTGGAAAAGCTTCATCCCGGTCAACGCACAGTATTTTCAGAAGTAGCTGACAGCTCCCAGCTTCCGGCTGCCAGCTTCCGGCTCCCAACCAGGAGCACGCTGGAAACGGAAACTGGAAGCTGGAAACTGGAAGCTGATATGGGCCTCATCGAACACAAGTTCGACGACAACTTCGTCACGACGACGGTGGACCGCGTGCTGAACTGGGCGCGGCAGTCATCGCTGTGGCCGATGGGGTTCGGGCTGGCCTGCTGCGCGATCGAAATGATGGCGGCCTCCGCCTCGCGCTTCGACATCTCGCGCTTCGGCGCCGAGGTGTTCAGGGCCTCCCCGCGCCAGTCTGACCTTCTGATCGTCGCCGGCACGGTCACCAAGAAGATGGCGCCGGTGCTGCGGCGCCTCTACGACCAGATGCCGGAGCCGAAGTGGGTGATCTCGATGGGGAGCTGCTCCAATGCCGGGGGCCCGTTCCCGACCTACAGCGTGCTCCAGGGCGTGGACAAGATCGTGCCGGTGGACGTCTACGTGTCGGGCTGTCCGCCGCGCCCCGAAGCGCTCCTCTACGGCCTCATGCGGCTGCAGGACAAGATCCGCCGGGAAAGTACCGTGCTCCGCCGGGAGCGCGTGATTCATGTGGGCGACACGCACGCGACGCTCGTTGACACGTCGCGGCCGCGGGAGGTCTGACGTGGACAGGCTGCGCGATCTCCTGCACACGATCTTTCTGGTCGACATCCTCAAGGGGCTGTGGCTGACGCTCAAGTACACGCCGCAGCCCGCCTTCACGTTTCAGTACCCGGCCCAACGCCGTCCCGTCTCTCCCCGCTTCCGCGGCGTGCTCCGGCTCCAGGTCGAACCGGCCACGGGCGCGCAGACCTGCATCGTCTGCGATCAGTGCGCGAAGGTGTGCCCCGATGATTTGATTGCGCTCGGCGGGCATCGCGAGCCGGGGCAGAAGATCAAGGTGCTCGACTACTTCGACTTCAACCTGTCGCGCTGCAGTTTCTGCGGGTTGTGCGCCGAGGTCTGTCCGACCCGGCCGGTCAAGGCGCTCATCATGAGCGAGGAGTACGAGCTCGGCAGCTATTCGCGGGGGTCGCAGGTGCTGCGCATCGACGAGATGTATGACGGCGTGCCCACCGAGCACTACACGCGCTGACCGAGCCGTTCCTCGAGCGCGTGCCGCGCGGCCAGGCGCTGCGCCCGCCTCGCCTCCGCCTCCTGCGCCCGCCGCACATCGTCTGGTCCTTCGGGCGTGAGGGGGGGCACGGGCCGCCGGTGGCTCTCGCGATCGACCGCGACGAAGGTGAGGTACGCCAGGCTCGTCATGCGGCGAAGGCCGGTCAGCGTCTCCTCCGAGAAGACTTCCACTTCGACCTCGAGCGACGTGCTCCACGCCGCGGTGACGCGCGCCTTGAGGATGATCAGATCACCGACCTTGATGGGGTGCAGGAACTGGAGCCCGTCCACGGCCGCCGTCACGAGCAGGCTGCGGGTGTGGCGGTGGCAGGCGATCGCACCGGTGATGTCGATGAGGTGCATGACCGTGCCGCCGAGAATGAAGCCGAGAGGGTTGGCGTCGTTGGGGAGCACGACCTGGACCATCTCGGTCTGCGACTCTGAGGGGGTCTTGGCGAGCATGTCAGTTGCCGCAGGTCCTGTCGACGAAGGATTTCAACGTGCAGCGCAGTTCGAGCGGGAGCTCGTCTTCGCGGATCGATCGGAGCAGCGCGACGGTGGATTCGTACGTCTTGAGCTGCGCGATGCAGCGCGGACAGGCGGTCAGGTGCCGCTCGAGGTCCCGGTGAACCTCGGGCGGCAGATGATGCTCGACGAAGTCCGCGAGCAGGGCGACGATGTTCGTGCAGCGGCGATGCGACAAGGGTGAGACTCTCGTCCGCCGTTAGAAGTCATATCCAATCCACACCGAGAAGCGTGGCTTCCGGAACCACTTGCTGCCGGTGGTGCCTTCCTGGATGGCCTCGTAGGCGAACACGTAGTCCTCGTAGTCCTTGTTGAGCAGCGTGCGCCAGGACCAGTCGAAGTGGATGGGGAAGCCCAGCGCAAACGTCTCGAGGCCGACGCCGTAGGACGCACGGCCGTCCACGAGCTTGAGGCCGCCGATGGCCGTCGGCGGCCCGAAGATGGGGTCGAACTGCTGGGTCTGGAAGTTGGGCTCGAACCCAAGCAGGGGCGTCACCGTGACCGCGTCGCGGGTGAACACCTTCATGGGCACCCCTTCGTACCCGCCCGCGCCGACGTTCGCGAACGCGATGCCGCGCAGGCCGCCGATGACGCCGAGCGGCGTGAGCGCCGCCTCGATGAGCGGGAATCGCAGCTCACCGTTCAGGAAGAACGCCTTGTTCCCCAGGAACTCCAGGTAGTCGTAGCCGCGCAGCTCCGAGTTGCCGCCGAAATAGAGGTAGCCGGGAAACTCTCCCCAGCTCTTGAAGCCGCGGGCCCGGAACGCCAGCACGCCGTTGGTGGCGATCCGCTTGTAGTAGCGCGCATCGCCTTCCACCGTGTGGCGGGAGAGCAGGCTGCCCAGGCTGGGCGCGTACTCGTACCCCGCCCGGATGGTGTTCCCCGCGAGCGGGCCGTACTCGCGGAACACGGTCGTTTCCTGCACGTAGTTCACGCCGACCGGCATGATCGAGCCGTTCGAGAACAGCGTCCGGCCGTACTGCTGGACCTGGAACTGGTCGGCGACCTGCTGGAGCCCCTCGTCGTTGTACGCCTGTTTGAACTGGAACAGCCCGCCTGAGAACTCCAGACGCGCGTAGCGGTTCAGCGGGTAGATGCCGTACGCCGTGGCGCCACGCGAGGTTTGCGTCGCGATGGCCTGATCGCGGTCCACATAGGCGTACTGCGTGCCGTACAGCAGCCCCGGGTCGTATCCGTAATAGAACTGCGTCTGGGAATACGCCTGGAGGGCGTACTGCAGCCGCCGCGACAGATTCGTATAGGAGAACGACATCGTCCGGTACTGCGAGACAGACGAGGCGTAGAGGTTGAACTGCTTGTCGCCGAGCACGTCCGTGAAGGTGACCTGCGTGCCCCCGAAGAGATCGCCGCCGCTCGTGACTCCGACGTTGACCGGCGGACGGCCTTCGAGGAACAGCTTCTCGAAGGTGCCCTTGCTCTTGATGTTCGACTTGACGAGCGTGTGGGTGATGGGGGCCTGGAAGTCGATGATCGGGCCCGGCGCGCCGAAGTCCGCGCTCGCCACGGTGGCGATCGGCTCCTGGCGCAGGAGGGTGTGGATGCCGTATTCCCCTTTGTAGTAGGTGACGAAGGCAATCCTCGGCGTCTTCTGGTCGCGCAGCACGATGGGGGACACGTTGCCGGTGAGTGCGTCCGTGTACTGCTTCAGCTCGCCGGTCTTCAGGCCGAGCGTCCAGATGTTGTAGATGTTGCCGTTGCGCGCCACCTCGGGGTCGATGGGCTGATTCGGGTTCACCGCCGTCGAGGGGAAGACGATCGTATCGGCGTCCACGAACTGCACGCCGCCGTCGTCGTGCGTGCCGAAAGTGAGCTGGGTCTTCGTGCCCGTCGCGAGATCGACGCGGAACACCTTGTCGTTACCGCTCACGCGCGCGAGATAGACGAGCGACTTGCCGTCGGGGGAGAAGGTCGGGCCGAAGTCTCCGAACTGATCGCTGGTGACGTTGCGGACCTCGCCAGATTCGATGTTCACGATGAAAATGTCGCCAATCGCGCCCCGGAGGCCGGCAAAGGCCACCTCGCGGCCGTCAGGGCTGATGTCGGGAGACTCGGGGCTGTCGACGTCGCGGATCTGGATCCGCTTTTCGATCTTCCGCGTGACCGCGTTCTGGAGGATGAGCGTCTTCATCTTCTCCGTACGGGCGAAGTAGCCGATGCGGTCCCCGGACGGCGCCCACGACAGCCACGACACGGCGTTGTTCCGGAAGCCGCCAGGGCTCGAGATGTATTCGTAGCCGCGGTCCTTGTTGAACCCGTCGGTGAGGTTGCGGATCACCTTGCCGTCCTTGGTGGACATCAGGACGACGTCGAGCTCCTGGTCTTTGCCGTTGCCCGCGGCGACGGCCATCAGGTCACCCGAGGGGGAGGGCTCGATCGAGACGACGACCGTGTACTTCGTCTTGCCGCGTTTGGGCGCGAGATCGCGACCGTAGTCCACCGGCCGCTCCTTGTCGCGGAACGGCTTGAAGCGGTCCTTCAGATACTTCTCGAACTGCTCGTCGAACTCCTCGGGCTTCAGCTTGAACGCCTCTTCGTAGGCGCTCTCGCCGCCGCCGATGACCGCCTTGCGCAGCGCGAAGAGGAACTGCCGCACGCCCTCCTTCCCCCAGCGCGACTCGATGAATTCGAAGGCCGCGTGTCCGAGGTTGTAGGGGAGCCGGCCGTCGGCGAACTGGACGCCCTGGAAGTCGCTCATCGACGGCACGATGTCGGCGATCGCGGCATCGCGAACCGACATCAGGTCGAAGGGCTGCCAGTAGCCCGTCATGTGATCCGACAGCCCCTCGTCCACCCAGAGCGGGAGGCCGCGGCGCAGCAGCGAGCGCGGGATGATGTCGAACTCGAAGATGTGGGTGAGCTCGTGCGTGATGAGCCGGTAGAGCGCGTCGGACGGCTCGTCGATCGGGAGCACCATGCGGTCGCGGTACGGCTCCGCGAACGCCAGCACGCCTTCGGGCAGCTCGCCGGGCTCGATGTTCTGCTGCTGGAATTCGCTCTGGGTCTTGTAGAGCACCATCGGGACCTTGAAGGCGAGGTCGTGCTTCAGGTCAGAGCTGACCTGCTGATACGCGCTCTCCGCATAGGACGTGACCCGCTCGAGCTGCGGCTCGACGTCCGGGTAGTAATAAATCTCGAAGTGATCCGTGGTGTAGATCTTCCACTTGAAGTCGTTGTAGCGGATGCGATTCTTCCCGTAGTACGGGACATAGGGCGTCTGGGCCGCGAGCTGTTCGACGGCCAGGCCCAGAAACCCGAGCGCCAGAAGGGCGATCGCCACGGGCGCGACAATGCCGCGCGGATTGCGCGTGCGCATAATTCACCTCGGATGCGGAGCGGAAGGCAGCAGTCCGGCTGCACGAACACTGGCGACGCCGGCCGTTCGACGCCGATGTTACTGTAGCTAAGACGCCGCCGCAACGCCCGCGTCCCCAGCGGACACGGGTGGCGCGGGGATGCCCGCGATCGCCGCGGAGCAAGCCACGTGCCCGAAGGAGCCCGCTCGATTGCCACGGAAAACCGGCCGGACGAGGTCCGCCGGCGCGGCAGGGTGTCACCCGCTGAGCACGGCCGCGTCCCCCTTTCCGGCCATCCAGTACAATACAAAGGAATAACGGGCGGCCCGCCGGTGTTCTTCCTTCGAGGCGCCTGTTCTCGCGCACATGGTTTTTCGCCGCCGCTCGCCGATGCCCGCCGATTCGGGGGCCGGGCAGCCCGCCGTCCGGGGGCCCGCTTCCGCCGCGGAGATGCGTCCGGCAGACGACCCCTTCACGGCCGAGGCGCTGTCGCACGTGGACAGCCTGTTCGGGATGGCGATGCGGCTGACCCGGCGCCCGGCCGACGCCGAAGACCTCGTGCAGGACACGTATCTGAAGGCCTTCAGGTCGGCCGACCAGTTCGCGCGCGGGACGAATCTGAAGGCGTGGCTGTTCACGATCCTCCAGAACACGTACCGCAACGTGCGGAGGCGCGACGGGCGCAACCCGATCGACGTGGACAGCGAGACCGTGGAGCAGGCCGCCGGTGACCCGGCCCGGGACTTTTCCCCGGAGCAGCTCCTGACGCGCGCATCGCTCGACGCGGACCTGCAGGCTGCGCTCGACGCGCTGCCCGACGCGTTCCGGCAGGCCGTCTGGCTGCGTGATGTCGAGGAGTTGACCTACGCGGAGATCGCCGGCGTGCTCGACGTGCCGATCGGGACCGTGATGTCGAGAATCTCGCGTGGCCGGAAGTTGCTCTTCGACCGTCTCACGGCCGTGCGGGCGGACGCCGGACGCGCCGGCACGGGGAGGCAGACCGCAGATGTGGTGTGAGCGCGATGAGTAAATGCCAGGAGCTCGAGCCTCTGCTCGCACCGTACGCCGATGGAGAGGCGCACGGCGCGGACCGCGCGGCCGTCGAGGCCCATCTCGACCGCTGTCCGGGATGCCGCGACCGGGTCGTGAGCCAGAGCGTCGCGCGTGACGTGATTGCCGCGCGGCGGGACCGCCTGCGTCCCTGCGCGTCGAGTGATCTGCATGCGCGGTGCGCGGCGCAGCGGCTTGCGCGCGCCGGCCTGCGCATCGGGCGCAGCCGGACCTGGGTGCCGCTCTCGCTGGCGGCGACGCTGGTGCTCGCGGTGGCCGGCGCGCTGGTGTTCGGGCTCGGCACCAACGTCGAGGCGGTCGCCGCCCAGCTCGCGCTCGATCACGCACGCTGCTTCCAGATCGCGCCCGAACGGCTCGCGCACGGCGAGGCCGCCGTAGCGGAGCGGGACTGGGCCTCCTGGCAGGGATGGACCCTGCGCGTGCCGCCAAGCGCCCCGAGCCATCAACTCGAACTGCTCGGCGTCCGGCGCTGCCTCACGACCAGCGGCACGAACGCGCATCTGCTGTATCGCTGGCGCGGCGCGCCGCTCTCGGTGTTCGTCCTGCCGCGCACCCTGAACACTCGTGCGCAGATCGCCAGGCGGGTGAACACCTTCGGGCACGAGACCGTGATCTGGGCCGAGGGCGATCGGACATACGTGGCGGTGGCGCACGGGCACCCCGCAGATTTCCCCGCGGTGGTCGGCTACATGAAGGCCGCGCTCGACCAGTGACGCTCGACCAATGACGGATGTGCAGGACACGAAGAGGGCAGGCGTGATGACGAGTCGATGGATTGCGGCGGGTGCGGCGGCCTGTGCGGTCGCGTTGCTGACGGTGCCCTGGATGCTGCGTGAGCGCTCCGCGGCCGGAGGCGCCGCGCCGCCCGCGGCTGCGTCCGCGACCGAGGGCCCCGCGGGCGCGGCGCGGCTGGATCTCACCGTGAAGGACATGAACGGCGCCAGCGTTCGCCTCGCCGACTACAAGGGGCAGGTCATCGTGCTCAACTTCTGGGCGACGTGGTGCGGTCCCTGCCAGACGGAAATTCCCGAGCTCGTCGAGGCCTACAGCGCCTACAAGGACCGCGGCGTCATCGTGCTCGGCGTCTCGATAGACGACTCCGCCGAAACGCTCAAGGCCTACGCCCCCACGATGAAGATCAACTATCCGGTGCTGCTCATGCAGGACGACGTGGACCAGGCGTACGGCCCGATCTTCGGCGTGCCGGTCACGTTCTTCATCGCCCGCGACGGCACCATCGCGCGCAAGCACTTCGGACCGGTCACGAAGGCGCAGCTGGCGCAGGAGATCGAGGCGCTCCTGTAGTATGATCCGCTCAGGATGTTGAAAGGTTTCACCCACGCGCGACTCGCCTGCGGCTGCCGCGTCGGTTTCCGGGACGGCGTCGAAGGCAGTCCCGTCACGGTCGTCGTGGATCAGAAGGGCCCGGGCTGCCCGCTCACGCTCCACGTCCGCGATCTGCCGCTCTTCGACCATCGCGAGGCGCTGCGCCCCTCGACGCGCCTGCTGCCGCCGGAAGAAAACGAATACGAAGAGTCCTGATCGCCCGGTCTCCGCGCTACCCCTTCCGCTTCGGCTTCACTGCCTCCCTCCCCGACTCCTTCAGTACGCGCCTCAGCAGAAACTCGATCTGGCCGTTCAGGCTGCGCAGGTCGTCGTCTGCCCAGCGCTGCACGGCGTCGAGCACATCCCGATCGATCCGCAGCAGGAACGGCTTGCGATCGGCCACGGGTCTACTGATAAATCGTTCCGGCGTTGATCACCGGCTGGGTGGACCGCTCGCCGCAGAGCACGACCAGCAGGTTGCTGACCATCGCGGCCTTCCGCTCGTTGTCGAGCGTCACGATCTCGCGGCGCGAGAGCATCTCGAGCGCCATCTCCACCATGCCGACCGCGCCTTCGACAATCCGCTGGCGCGCGGCGATGATGGCGCCGGCCTGCTGCCGCTGGAGCATCGCCTGGGCGATCTCCGGCGCGTAGGCCAGGTGGCTGATGCGCGCCTCGATCACCTCGACACCCGCGCGGGTGAGGCGCTCCTGGATCTCCTTCTTCAAATGCTCGGCGACCGCGAGCGTGTGGCCGCGCAGCGACATCTGCGTCTCGTCATGCGTGTCGTAGGTATAGCTCGTCGCGAGATTGCGCAGCGCCGCCTCGGTCTGCACCTTGACGTAGTTGTTGTAGTCGTCCACCTCGAACACCGCCTCCGCGGTATCCACCACACGCCAGACGACGACCGCCGCAATCTCGATCGGATTGCCCTCGTTGTCGTTGACCTTCAGGTGGGCGCTCTCGAAGTTGCGGATGCGCTGGGAGATCCGCTTCTTGGTGTACAGCGGGTTCGCCCACCGCAGCCCCGGCTGGCGGATGGTGCCGGCATACCGGCCGAAGAACTGGAGGACCTTGGCCTCGTTGGGGTTCACGACGATGAGGCCGGCGAGCAGGACGCTCGCCAGGGCGATGGTGACCGCCGAACCAATGGTGGCCAGCGCGGAACGCCCCGCCGCGCCACTGATGAGCATGCCCGCGGCCAGCACGATGACGGCGATCAGGCCGAGGGCGACCGGGAGACCGGGCAGGGCGGTGTACTCGCGTTCACGGATCAGGGCTCGTTCAGGGAACATGGTGTGCGACCTCCTCGCAACTGATGGCAGAGTGATATCACTTTGACATCACGCCGTCAAGCCGCACCCGGAGCGCCGTCAGCAGCGGATGCGCAGGTCGGCCACGAGCGGCAGGTGGTCCGAGGCCATGAGCGAGGCGCGCGAGCGCGCCAGTTCGACCCGCCGCACCTCGACGCGCCCCTCGTAATAGATGTGATCGAGGTGCAGGAACGGAAAGATCCCCGGATAGGTCCGGCGGCGCTTGAGGTGGGCGTAGATGTCCACGCTCTCGAAGAGCGCGCTGAGGGTCTTGGTCGCCAGGCCGCGCATCCACTCGTTGAAGTCGCCCAGGATCACCTTGGGCCCCTCGATGCGACGGTCGTGCACGAAGGCCGCCAGCCGCGTGGCCTGATAGCGCCGCTCCAGGACGGCCGTGCCCAGGTGCACGTTGTAGATGTGCAGCAACTGCGCCGCGCCGACATCCAGGTCCGCCCGCTGGCACGCCCGCGGCTCGCACGTGCGCCACGACAGGTCGTACTGGCTGTGATGGACGATCGGAAAGCGGCTGAGGACGACGTTGCCGAAGAGATGATTGCGGAGGTGCCGCACCGACGTCATGACCCATCCCATGCCGAGTGCCGCGCCGATCTCCTCCGCCTGCCCGGCGCCGGCCGGCCCAGCGCCGATCACCTCCTGCAGCGCCACCACATCGGCATTCAACCCGCGTATGACCTCCGCGACCCGGGCCGGCTGCGTCCGGCGGTCCATGCCGCGGCAGCGATGGATGTTGTAGGTCGCCACGCGGATGTCCACGTGTCGCCGCGGCTTCGGCTCGCTCACCGTCTTGACGCTCACCGGGCGGGCGCGCGTCCGGCGCGGGAGGAGGTCAGGGTCAGGTCGAGGATCTGTGGCGTCCCGCCACTGATCGTCAGCGGCACGCCGCGCGCGCTCATCGACCTGAGCACGTCGGGCCGGTAGGCGTCGTCCATCTCGACGTCGAGGGCCGCCGAGGCGCGATACTCGCCGTCGGGCAGCCCGCGGATCCGGTAGCGGCCGGCGGCGTCGGTACGCAGGATCGCCAGCCGGCGGCTGGCCGCATGCCAGAACTGCTCGGCCAGCGGAATGACGAGGACGAGGGCGTCCGGCACCGGCGCGCCGGCCGCGTCGGTGAGGCGCCCGGCCAGATCGCTCGCGGTGCGAGTCAGCGCGATCGTGATGTTCTCGATCCGCTGCCCCTGCCCGGCGTCGAGCCCGGTGTCGGTGATGTCCTGCCCGCGCAGCACGACGCGCTCCAGCACCCAACCCTCCGGCAGCCCCTCGACGCGGACCAGGTGCGTGCCCGCCAGAAGCCCGCGCAGTACGAAGGACCCGTCGGGCATGACGTCGCCGCTCAGCGCTTCCCCGAACGTCGTGCCGTCTGGCAGCGGTGCCCGCACGCGCAGGCCGTCGATCGGCGGCCTGCCGGACGCGTCGAACGTCACGCGCCCGCTGATCACGGCGCCCGGGAGCAGTGGCATCAGCACGCCCGTGACGTCACGCCCTTCGACGAGCAGCCGGAACGTGGCCAGGTGGGTCGCGCCGCCCGGATCGAGCTGCCCGCGGGCACGAATCTCGTACGTCCCGGGCGGCACGCTCGTGAAGGCAAAGGATCCGTCCGGCATCAGCACGCCCGCGTCTGGCCCCGCGGTTGCCGACGCGGCGATGCCGGCGATGCTGACCGTCCCGCCGATCAGCTGAAACCCTTCCGACGGGATCACCCGGCCGCTCACACGCACGCGCGGGGCAGCATCAGGGACATCGGTGGACTGGCGTGCGTGGGCGGCCCGATCGATGGAGACGGCCGGCACGTCCTGCATACCGGCGGCAAGGCCCGACATCACCGCGCCGAGCAGGGCCATCCCGCCCTCGAGAAGCATGCGGGTATAGTACCCTCAAGTCAGAGGAACCGCATGGCCAAGCTGCAGTCCGAGTTCGAGGCAACCTGCCCCTGTTGCCAGGCGACGCTCATCGTCGACGCCAATCTCCGCCGCATCGTCCGGCACGAAGAGCCCGTGCGCGGCGATCGTCCGGAGCTGAGCGACGCCCACAGGCTCGTCGCCGAGGAAGCCGAGCGGCGGGAGTCGCTGTTCCAGAAATCCGTCGCGGCGGAGCGCACGCGGGGCGACGCGCTGTCCCGGCGCTTCGAAGAGGCGCTGCGCCAGGCGAACGTCGAACCGATTACCAAGCCGACGCGGGAATTCGACCTGGACTGACATCGGCGGCCGCTGACCCCCGGGTCTTCAACGTGGCCGGCTGAACTCGGGGGGCAGATCGCTCCATCGATCCTTTCGGGCGTAATAGAGCGGCTTCGTCCCGAACCGCTCGCGGTACGTGCTGTATCGCCGGCGGAGCCGATCGATGCGACGGTCGGAGGTGTGCAGCGATCGGTGCGGCAGGTCCAGGAGCATCCGCTCCACCTTCCAGACATTGCCCTCGGCGAGGCGCCAGTCGTAGCGCCCCACGTCCCGCAGATCGGCGAGGGTGTAGCCGGTGATGCGGCCGGTGTAATCGACGTACGCGTCCACGTAGCTGAGCGCCAGCGCGCGCGGGGTCGCAAAGACCGGCCGGCGGCCGTGCAGGCCGGGGTCGCGCGATCGGGCAATCGATCCCCACCGCCCCTGATGCCGATAGGCGAAGATGACGTGATCGAGCTCGTCGATCGATTCGAAGGACAGCACCAGCGGCGGCCAGCCGTGCTGCTCGAGGATCACGGCCGCCGTCAGCGCGGCTTCCAGGCAGTGGGCCGCCCCCGTGCGCACCACGCCGCGGAACGTGCGCAGGGTCGCCCCGGCCGGAGGTGGCTCGTTGTTGTAGGGAAGCGCGTTGAGATAGCGCTGTACGGTCGTCGGTGTGCGGGCGCGGGCGAGCACGCGGCGTTCGGCAGGCGTGAACGCGGAGAGCGGGGGCGGCGTCAGGAACGGGTTCGGGTCAGACGATTCCGCTGCCGATCTACTCACTCGCGCGTCTCATCGCCTCGACGAGCGCGGCCGGCGTCCAGTCGCTGCCGGACAGCACCGCGGCGAGCTTCCCGTCCGGCGTGACGACAGCGGTCCGCAGATTGTGGGTGAGCGTCGAGGGGTCGGTGCCGTCGTGGAAGACCGAGGCGCCGAAGCGGCCGGCGAAGCGCTCGACGGCGCCGCGATCCCCTGTCACGAAGTGCCAGATCGCCGGGTCCGCGCCGACTCGCCGCGCGTGCGCCGCGAGGATCTCAGGCGTATCGAACTCCGGATCGATGCTGATCGAGACGAGCGCCGCCCGATCGCGCAGCCCCGCGTCGGCGAGCAGCGCGCGCTGCGCGGCGAGGAAGGCCTGATCCATCCGCGGACAGAAATCCGGAAGCGGGCAGCGTGTGTAGGTGAAGGTCAGCGCCAGCACGCGGCCGCGCCAGCCGCTCAGCGAACGGGCGCTGCCTGACGCATCGCGCACCGCGAGGTCGGGGACGGCCGAGCCAGGCTCCAGCAGATCGAACGTGCGAATCGGCGCCGCGTCGGTCACCGGCGCGCGGCCGGTCGCCGTCACCGTCGACAGATACGCGCCGGTGTCGAGCACCACGAGCGTGGCCGTGACCAGATCGCCCGGTGCGCGTCCCTCGAGCAAGCGCGCGTCTCTGACCTTGAACGGCATGGTCATGCCGGGCATGAACCCGCGGATGTCGCCGTGCTTGATGGTCAGCTCCTGCCGGGGCACGTCGACGGCCAGGACCTGCCCGCGCAGTTCGTACTCCCGCTCGCGCGCGCACCCTGCGGCGAGCGCGGCGAGGGAGATGAGGAGGCAGATCGCACGGCGCATTTCGTCACTGTAGCGCGCGGCTGGAAACGCGTAAAGCCTGAATCGATGAGGTGTTGGCGCTCGCCGGGGGGCGGCATGCAATCTGCTATACTCCGGCCAGTGGCGGGCGCGGTTCCGGACGTGGGAGCCTCGACCCTGGTAGACAATCGCGCGTCAATTGGCTGGAGTAAGTGACAGCATGGGCAGGAGACTCTACGTCGGGAACCTTCCGTACTCGGCCACCGAAGAGCAGTTGACCGAATTGTTCGGCCGCGCTGGCAAAGTTGACAGCGTGCGCGTGATGCGCGATATGGCGACAGGCCGCGCGCGCGGCTTCGCGTTTGTCGAAATGGGCACGGACGAAGAAGCGCTGAAGGCCATCACCGAGTTCCACGAACAGCAGATGGACGGTCGCGCGCTCGTCGTCAACGAAGCGCGTCCCAAGCCAGAGGGTGGATTCGGCGGCGGCGGCAAGGGCGGCGGGGGCTACCGCGGCGGCGGCGGTGGCGGTGGCCGCGGCATGGACGACGGGGATTTCTCCGGCGGACGGCGTAAAGAACCTCGCTGGTAGCGGATTCCGGTCGGCGCTCTCCGCGCCGACCTTTTTCTTTCGGGCGTCGGTCGGTCTAGGCGTCCACGACCCATCCGTCGCGCAGGTTGATCACGCGCGTCCCGTACTCGGCGTTCGCCTCCGAGTGCGTCACCTGGATGATGGTCGTGCCCCCGTCGTTGAGCGTTTTGAACAGCTCCATGATCTCGCGGCCCTGGCTCGAGTGGAGATTGCCGGTGGGCTCATCGGCGAGGATCACCTTCGGCGCCGAGATGACGGCTCTCGCCACCGCCACGAGCTGCTGCTGCCCGCCCGACAGCTGGCTCGGATACAGGTCCTTCTTGCCCACGATCGCGAACTTGTCCAGGATGTCGCACACCATGCTCTCGCGGTCCGGCTTCCTGACGTCGCGGTACGACAGCGGGATGTCGAGGTTCTCGTACACCGTCAGGTGGTCGAGCAGGTGATAGCTCTGGAACACGAACCCGATGTGCTGGCGCTGCAGCCGTCCGCGATCTTTGGGGGCGAGTCTGTGCACGGCCTCATCGAGGAAGAAGTACTCTCCGGTCCACGCGCTGTCGTGCATCCCGATGATGTGCAGCAGCGTGGACTTGCCGGCGCCGGACGGCCCCATGATGGAGATGAACTCCCCCTCCTTCACGTCGAGACTGATGCGCCGGAGCACGTAGCTGCGGCTTGTGCCGTGGGAGTAGGCCTTCTCGATGTTGCGCAGGGCGAACAGCCCGCCCGGGGCCACAAGGCTGGGTGCGTCGGGTGGGGGGGCCGGCTGGGCCGCTCGGGAGAAAAACGCCATTCGACTGCTGCACCTTTCTTACGACAGCGACTCTTACGACTCTTACGACGACGACAAATGCTGCGACTCTGGCTCCTGCGACGAACCGTCCTGGGACGAACCGCTGCTCGCTTAGACGGGGCGCGCCGCCGGAGGGTTTCGGATTCCCCGGCCCTGCGAGCGACCGCCGCCACGTGTGCGGCGTCCTAACAGTACGTCATGCTGCCGCTTCTTCTGCTCGTGTGCGCGATGGGAGCCGGTGCCCCCGACCAGGCGCCGTCCGCCGGCTCGTCCGATTCTGCGGCTCCGTCCGCCGATCTGCCGGTGTCGATCGAGCGGATCCAGCGCGGCCTGTCCCGCCCGACCGTGATTCGCCTGGAAGGTGAGCGGCCGGTCTTCCGCGTCGAGGTGCAGAGCAGAAAGCTCACCATCGAGGATCTCCTCGGCCCCGATTATCTCAAGGGGCCCGTGCCGCGCGCCGGCATGACGCATCAGGAATTCCTCGACATGGTCACACCCCAGGCGTATCGGGGCTATGCCCCCTTCACGAACGGTGAAGGGCTCACGGTGGCGGCCACGTCCTTCCTGCTGAAGTGGTCGCTGCAGAAAGCCATCCATCGCTTCCAGACCGCCGCCCAGGGCCGGGAGCGGGAGGCCGCGCGCGAGGAGCTCGAGGCGGCACTCGCCGATCTCGACAAGGCACGCATCAAGGCCGGACTGCCTCCTCGCTGAGCGCGCGCGGCCAGCCTCCGGTGCTCAACGCTTCAGCAGATCTTCGATCTCGTCGATCGCCCGCGGCACGCCGGCCGACATCCGTTCCAGGCCGGCGGCCGTGAGCAGGTACGAATCCTCGACCCGCACACCGATATTCCTGTACTTGCGGGCCTGCGCCTGGACGCTGCCGGCGAAGGCGCGGCTGGCGTCGGTCTTCGGCAGTTCCTCGAGGGCGATCTCCCGGATGTAAATACCCGGCTCGATCGTGAAGGCCATGCCGGGCGCGAGCGGCCCGGGCACGGAGACGTCATGCACGTCCATCCCGATCCAGTGCGACACCCCGTGCGTGGACCAGGTCTTGAACTGTGTCCCGGCGGGATCCGTGATGAGGCCG
>JANPJN010000272.1:0-7604 GCA_031425515.1 Acidobacteriota bacterium
CAATCGCGTGACCGATCCGGTCTCGAACGTCACCGACCCGGCGCGCAGCACGCCCACCGCGATCACCCAGCAGCGCCAGAACCTGGGGCGGACCCGCATCTGGGGCGTGCAGAGCGACATCGAGTACCGCCTCGGCGCCGCGTTCAAGCTCGCGGCGGCGTATGTCTACGATCAGGCGCGCGTCACGCGCAATCCCGCCAACACGGCGCTGGTCGGCCGGTTCCTGCCGCAGGTGCCGGCGCATCGCGCCTCGGTCCGGCTGGCGTACGTCAATCCGCGCGTGGCCACGTTCGCGGCCGGGGTGCAGATGCTTGGAGCGCAGTTCGACGAGGACCAGAACCTGCCGTCACGGCGTCTGCCGAAGTACGCCCTGGTGGACGTCACGGCCTCGCGCGCCCTGGGCCGCAATGTGGAACTGTTCCTCGGCGTCCAGAATCTACTCGACGCGGAATATGTCGTCGGGACTTTGCCGACCACGGTCGGCGCGCCACGGTTCGTCACCGGCGGGCTGCGCCTCCGGCTCGGCGGCCGCTGAGCGGACGCGTCCAATCCGGGGCTTCACGGACATGACCCTCACACAGTTCATCGCGCTCGCCGAGCAGAGTCAGCCGCCCGAGGGGCTGTCTCCTGCCCTGCTCGCCCTCTGGCACGATCGGCGGGGCGACTGGGAGGCCGCCCACGGCGTCGCTCAGGATATCGACAGCCAGGACGGCGCCTGGATTCATGCCTACCTGCACCGCAAGGAGGGAGACGCGGCGAATGCCGGCTACTGGTATCGCCGGGCCAGGCAGCCCGAATCGCGCGACAGTCTCGAGGCGGAGTGGTCGGCCATTGCGACCGCCCTTCTGGCCGAGGCGCCGTGAGCGCCGAAAAGCCGTCATTTGCGGATCGATCCCGCAGAATCAACGACTTACGCTAAAGATGAGTGTCCCCCTACTCGTAGCGGAGGGCGACGATCGGGTCGACGCGGCTGGCGCGGCGGGCGGGTAGCCAGACGGCGACGAGCGCGACGACGGTGAGCAGCAGCGGGACCCCTGCGAAGATCCACGGGTCCCGGGCGGTCACGCCGAACAGCAGCGCCGCAATCGTGCGCGCCAGATAGAACGACGCCCCCACCCCGATCACGACCCCGACCAGCGCCAGCCGCATGCCCTGCAGCACGACCATGTTCTTCACCTGCGAGGCCTGCGCCCCGAGCGCCAGCCGGATGCCGATCTCCTGCGTCCGCTGCTCGACGGAGTAGGCCATCAACCCGTAAATCCCGATGGCCGCCAGCAGCAGCGCCGACACGCCGAACACCGTCATCAGCCACATATTGAAGCGCTCACGGGACGTCGAGAGGGACACCACCTCCGCCATCGACCGGACGTTCGTCACCGGCAGTCCAGTCGCCTGCCGCAACTGCTCCTGCACCTGCGCGCTCACCGCGTACGGCTCGCCCTGCGTCCGCACGACCCAGGCGAGCGGCGTCAGCGCCACGTTCAGGGCATTGGCGGCATCCGGCACCTGCGCCTGCGGGATGTACATCACGGGCCGTGGATTGTTGTTCAGCCCGCCGTCGCGCGTGTCGCCGACGATTCCGATGATCTGGCGGTCGGGCTCGTCCTTGAATTCGCGCATGACCGTGCGTCCGATGACGAGGCGATCGGTCAGCGGGTCCCCCTTCGGCCAGAACTGTCGCGCCATGGCCTCGTTGATGATGACCACGCCGGGCGTCGTGCTGTTGTCGCGCTCATTGAAGGCGCGGCCGCGCTTCACCGGAATCCTGAACACGTCGAAGTAGCCTGGTGAGATCGTCAGCCACCCGCCGCCGCCGTGGAACGGTCCGTCGGTCAGCGGTCGTCCGATGACCGTGAACGGCAGACCGTAGCCCCCTTCGAGGGGCACGCAGCACGTCGCGCTCGCCTGCACGACGCCGGGAATGGCCTTGAGCCGCTCGACGCCGTCGCGCACGACCTGCTCGACCCCTTCCGACTTCAGATACCGCGCGCCGCTCAACGACATGCGCATGGTGAGCACATGGGTGGAGTCGAAGCCGGGCTCCACATGGCCGAGTGCGACGGCGGTCCGGATGAGGAGCGCCGATCCGATCAGCAGGACGAGCGCCAGCGCGACCTCGATCACGACGAGCACCGATCGCGCCTTGTTCTGCCGGAAGCCGGTCCCCGATCGGCCGCTGCTCTCCTTGAGCGTCGTTGTCAGATCCGTCCGGGAGCTCTGAAGGGCGGGAATGAGACCGAACAGGATCCCGGTCCCGAGCGAGACGGCGATCGTGAACGCCACGACCCGCCAGTCCATGTTGACGAGCGCTCCGTCCTCCCCGACGCGCGGCAGGCCGGCCGTGTTCAGGGCCAGGAGCGCCCGGATGCCGACCAGCCCGAAGAGCAGCCCAAGCGCCCCGCCGGCGAGCGACAGCACGACGCTTTCGGTCAGCAGCTGGCGGATGATCCGCCCGCGCGTGCCGCCGATGGCGGCGCGGATGGCGATCTCCCGGCGCCGGCCGGTCGCGCGCACGAGGAGCAGGTTGGCCACATTCGCGCAGGCGATGAGCAGCACGAAGCACACCGCCCCGCCCATCACGAGGAGCAGCGGACGGACGTTCCGGACCAGCACGTCGCGGATCGGGTCCACGGTGAAACCCTGGTTCTTGTCGAGCGAGTCCGGGAACCGGCGCCTGAAGTCATCGGCCGACAGCTTCAACCGGGCCTTCGCCTGATCGAGCGGGACGTCTTGCTTCAGACGGCCGGCGGCCTGGAAGTAGTGCCCCTGATCGACGGCCTTCGGATCGAGCTTGAACGGGACCCACACCTGCGGCGGCAGTCCGAACTCGTCGAAGCTGAAGTCGGCGAGCACGCCGATGATGCTGTGCGCGTCTCCGCTGAGCGAGATGGTTTTGCCAACGACGTCCGGCGCCGAGTTGAACCGGGTGGCCCAGAGATGATGGCTGATCACGGCCACGCGCTCGCCGCCAGGCAGATCCTCCTCCTGCGTGAAGGTCCGCCCGAGTGCCGTGCGGGCGCCGAAGAGGCGGAAGAAGTCCGCCGAGACCTGCCCCGATCGCAACTGCTCCGGGAAGCCCCCGCCGGTGAAATTCACGACACCAGTCCGATAGGCCGACACGTCCTGGACGACGGCCGTCTGCTCTCGGTAGTGCTGGAACTTGGCCGGCGAGGCCGCGGGACCGGACCCCTCCGGCGAGGTGTTCATGAAGACGACCAGGCGGTCGGGATCGGGAAACGAAACGGGACGGATCAGCACGGCATTCACGACCGAGAAGATGGCCGTGTTCGCGCCGATGCCGAGCGTCAGCGCCGCGAGCGCCGCGCCGGTGAACGCGCGGCTCTGCGCGAACATCCGGAGCGAGTGCCGCAGATCCTTCCAGAAGGCTTCAAATGGGCTCATAGATACTGCTTAGACGGGCGGACCGGCGATTTTGTTGTCCCGTGGATCGGTCGTCGGCCGTGGAGGCCTCCGCGCGTCACCGGCGAACGAGTCGGCGCAGCACGTCGATCAGGACTTCCGGCAACTGGTCGGGTCGCCGTAACAGGGTATAGCCAGCCGCGCCGAAGATCCGCGGCGCATAGCGCGGCGACTCCCGGTCCACCGTCACGCAGAAGACATGGATGCCCTGGGCGCGCGCCTCGGTTACGGCCTGTCTCGCATCCTCGATCCCGTAGGGTCCGTCGTACGCATCGACGTCGTTGGGCTTGCCGTCCGAGAGCAGAAGCAGGAGCCGCCGACCGGCGGGCTGCGCGCTCAAGGCGGCGGTCATATGCCGGAGAGCCGCGCCGACCCTGGTGTAGCCGTCCGCCTCGAGCGCCGCGATCCGCTGGCGGACCAGCTCGGCTCGCGGCTCGTCGAAGCCCTTCACGGCTACGATCGACACATGCTCGGCCCCCTCGCCGGAAAAGGCGAAGATGGCATGACGATCGCCGAGCGCGGCAAGCGCTTCGCAGACGACGAGCAGGGCCTCTTTCTCCACGTCAACGATCCGCTGCTGTCCGGAGACCCAGCTGTCGGTGGACGCGCTGACGTCGACGAGCAGTCCCACGGCCAGCTCGCGGCGTCCTGGACGCACGTCCACGTACAGCCGGTCTTCCACGACGGCCCCCGCGCGCCCGTCCGCCGCGGCATTGACGTACTCGGCGATGTCGAGCTCGGCGCCGTCGGACTGGCGTCCGACACGCACACGGCGCGGCCGCATTCTCATGAACCGCGTACGAACCCTCCGGACCAGACCTGAATGGCGCGCGAGCGCGGAGGCGGCCCAGGACGCGTCACCCACCGCGGCGACCGATTCCCGGACCACGGATCCCGGCCGGCGATACGTTCCCGAGCGGAAGTCCCACTCCGGATAGGCCGTGCCGCCTCGTCCGGCCACCGGCCTGCCTGGAACGGGCGAACGCGGGACCATCTCGCCGGCCCGGAGTACTTCCTTCGCCTCGCCGGGGGTCCGCACGACGCGCGCCTCCGGCAACTCAGCGAGGGAATCCCCGAGCCCTTCCGGATCAACCTCCGCCGTGTCGGCAGGGCGCTGCAGGCCGAACGGATCCTCGACGGTTTCCTGCGGCTCGTCGGTGCGGATGACCCACGTTCCCGTCCCGTGGTCGTCCTCGTCTTCCGCGGCCTCCCGCACGCGAGGACGGCGCCGCATCTCCGCAACCCGCCGCTGTGCGCGGGGCGAAGGCGCGTCATCGTCCCGAGCCCACGGCCCGTCGCCGGCCGCGGAGCCCGCGGCATACGCGCGCCCCCAGTACCAGGCCGGAGTGATGCTTCGGTGCGAGGGCGCGGAGGGCTGCGACGCCGAGACCCTGGCCGCCCAGGCAAGGGAGTCAGAGGCGGTGCGACACACGGGCACGTGGTCGTACCGCGCGAGGGGATCGTGCGCCAGAAAGCCTCGCACCCGAGCCTCGGTCCGGTCGGCAGCTCCGAGGGGCGTCCGGGACGTGATGCGATCGTCGAGGGCCTGCCGACGCACGGCCCGTAGCGCGGACACGAGGCCAGGGGTCGTGCGGCACACCCAGTCGTCCGCGGCGACGGCTTCGGCCAGCAGGTAGTGGTCCCGGACTCGCGGGTCCTCGACGCGACGCAGCAGCGAGACGCTCTCGCGCAGCAGCCGAATCGCCTGCCCGACGGCGAGCAGTCTGTACTTCTCGATCGCAGCCTCGGCGCCGGCCGTCGCCTCCAGGGCTGGCGAAAGATCGAGGGACGGAGGAAGGTAGATCCGGGCGCCGTCCGTTCCGGCCATCACGCCGGCATCGGCATCCCCACCTCGTCCCGCCAGCCGGGCGAGCCAGCTCACGGGAGCAGCCGGATCACCCGTCGTCACGGCGAGCGGCGTCTTGAAGAGCGCCTGCAGAAAGCACTCGAGACGCAGGCGGATGTCCGCAAGGCGCACGACCGCCGGAGCGGTGGGCGGCACGTACCGGCGCCAGACGCCGCGCACCAGCCGCGTGGTGGCGTGCGCCCCGTCGATGATGAGATCCTCGGGTTCGGCCATGCATCGAGCAGTTGCGGTGGAGGCGTTCCCGGCAGGCGCCGGAGCCGGCGGCTCCAGCCGGGGCGGCGCCGTCCTGGCTACAGCGTCGCGCTCACCAGATCGTGCATCGCGGCGAGGAGATCGGGGTCGTCCGTCAACGGCCCGAGGAGCGCGGCCGCACACGCCTGACGGACAGGAATGCCGCTCGCGACCAGCCGCGCGGTGGCCACAATCAGCCGCGTGCTCGGCACCTCCGCAAGCCCGCGATCTCCCAGTTGCCGCAGGCGGCGCGTGAGTGTCACCAGCATCGTCGCCGTGGCCCGGTCCACCTGCCCTTCGTGCGACACGATGGTCGCCTCGATGTCTTCGGGAGGAAATCCGAACTCGAGCGCGACGAAGCGTTGCCGCGTGCTCGGCTTCAGGTCCTTGAGCCCGTGCTGGTAGCCCGGATTGTAGGAGACGACCAGTTGGAAGCGGCCGTCGGCCTGGAGCAGTTCGCCCGCCTTGTCGAGGGGGAGCATGCGCCGATCGTCGGTGAGCGGATGGATGACGACCACGGTATCGGTCCGCGCCTCGATGATCTCGTCCAGATAGCAGATCGCGCCGATCCGGGCCGCGAGGGTCAAGGGCCCGTCGAGCCACACCGTCTCCCCTGCCCGTATCAGGTACCGGCCCGTGAGGTCACTGGCCGACAAATCGTCGTGGCAGGCAACGGTCACCAGGGGGCGGCCAAGCCGCCACGCCATGTGCTCGACGAACCGCGTCTTGCCGCAGCCCGTGGGCCCCTTCAGCATCACGGCCAGGCGCTGCGCGTGACATGTTTCGAACACCGCGATTTCGTTGCCGGCCGGCAGGTAGTACGGCGCCTCGACGCCAGGGTACCGCGCGCCCGGATGCCGCGCGCCGCCCGCGGTCACGGCCTCGTCGGGGATTCCGCCCGCCGGCACACTCGGAGCGCCGGTCATCGCGACGGTGCGACGAGCGCGGGTTGAGCCGTCGGATCCGTTCGGCGTCGTGCTGGCGCGACGAAGAAGAAATCCCACAGGAACAGCGCCACGCCCGCCGTGAAAATGGTCCCGGTCACGAGGAGCATGAGGAAGTGCACCTGGATCTTCGACTGCGTCTCCAGGTACCCGAATCCCAGAATCCGTTCCAGATAGGTCTGCGAAATTCCGGCGGCCGCCAGCGCCATCGTCATGCCGAACATGCCGCCGACCTGAAGCCAGAACGCCCAGAGGCCGACCTTCGACTCCCGCTCGGATTCCGCGTGGCCGGTCAGCGCGGGCAGTGCGTACGTGATCACGGCGAGGACGATCATCACGTAGGCGCCGAAGAACGCCGCGTGGCCGTGCATCGACGTGATGAGCGTGCCGTGGGTCCATCGGTTGACGGAGGGCCAGGTATGCGCCAGGCCGAGCAGGCCGGCGCCCAGCGCCGAGAAGATGGCGCTCCCGAGCGTCCAGTGCAGCGCCAGCGTGTTGGGATGCGACATGCCGGACCGGCGGATGGCCGAGTAGGCGTAGGCCGCCATCGCCACGAACACCATGGGCTCGAGCGCCGAGAAGAACCCGCCGATCGGCAGCCAGTACTGCGGCACGCCGACAAAGTAGTAGTGATGGGCCGTGCCGAGGAGCCCCGAGATGAACGTCAGGCCGACGATCACGTACAGCCACTTCTCCATGACTTCGCGGTCGATGCCCGAGAGTCTGATGAGCAGATAGGCCAGCAGCGCCCCCTGCACCATTTCCCACACCCCCTCGACCCACAGGTGCACGGTCCACCAGCGATAGAAGATGGCGATGGTGTAGTTCCTGAATTCGAACAGCGACGGCAGGTACAGCAGCGCCGTCATCACCAGCCCCGCCATCAGAACGCTCTCGGTGGTCGTCAGGCGCTTCGCGCGCCAGATCGTCATCCCGAGGTTGTAGATGAACATCAGCATGACGACGACGATCGTGAGCTTCACGGGCAGGGGCTGTTCGAGCAGTTTGTTGCCGGCCGTCCAGCGGAACAGATACCCCACGACAGCCGTCAGCCCCCCGAGCGTCCAGAGCGCGAGCGCCCAGTACGCAAGCCTCGGGCTGTGCAACTCCGTCCGGGACTCTTCCGGAACGACCCAGTATGC
>JANPJN010000273.1:0-2150 GCA_031425515.1 Acidobacteriota bacterium
GGCAGGTCGGCCCGCGTGATGCGGCCGCTGTCGTCATTGGTCCGCACGTAGTCGCCAAAGAAGAACAGCTTGTTGCGCAGGATCGGCCCGCCGAGCGTGAAGCCCGCCTGCAGGTACTTGGTCTCAGGCACGGTAGGAAGCGACGAGAACGGATTCTTCGCAATCGTGGCCTCGGTGTTGCCAAACGCGAACGCCGTGCCCTTGAACTGATTCGTCCCCGACTTCAGGGTCACGTTCGTCACGGCGCCGCCGGCACGCCCGAACTCGGCGTCGTAATTGCTCGTCGTTACGGCCACCGTCTCGAGCGCCTCTGCCGAGGGAATGAGTACGGTGAGCAGGCCGGTCTTGTGGTTGTTGTCGGTCCCTTCGAGCTGCACGTTATTCGCCAGCCGCGACTGTCCGTTGACGTTGCTCGACAGGCTGTCCTGCGAATTGAAGAACTCCGAGTGCGGGCGGAACGGGCGGGTGGCACCGGGCACGATCACGAGCATGCCCTGAAAGTTCCGGTTGAACCCGAGCGGCATCTGCGTGATCTGGACGCCGTCGATGATCCGGCCGGTATCCGTCCGATCGGTCTGCATCGCGGGCGTCTCGGCCGCGACGGTCACCGACTCGGTCAGGGCGCCCACACTGAGGGGGAGATCGACGCGCACGGTCGTGTTGACATCGACCTGAACATTCTCGCGGACAAACTTCTTGAAACCCGTCAGTTCCCCCTCGACCCGATACAGGCCGGGAGCGAGGTTGGCAAAGTTATAGTTTCCGGTTGCGTTTGATACCGCGGTGCGGCTGATGTTCGTCCCGACCTCGACGGCAGTGACCGTAGCGCCCGGCACAGCCGATCCGCTTTCATCCCTGACGTTACCGAGCAGGGTTCCGTTGGCGGCCTGCGCGGAGGCCGAGGAGGGGTTCACGAGGGCGATGACGAGCACGATAGCGCAGGCAGTCCACGCGAGCGAGGACGCGTAGCCTGACGCCTTGCACAAACCGCGGCGCATATGGATTCCTCCGGGAACAGGGTCACTACTGAGGTGAGTCGCCCAACGCTCGAGGTGAGCGGGTGACTCGGGGCGGATCATTCTACTGCGGCTGATCGAAAAACGACAATCTTCGCCTAAACAGTCGGAAAGCGACGTTTTCGTCGGATGAGACGCCTGAGCGACTCGGCCGCTGGCACGCGCCGTCAGGACCCGGCTCAGGCCTCGCGGCCGGCGCTCCGCACGGTATGCGCCAGCGTCAGCGCGCTGAACGCCATCGTGAGCACGCAGCACGCGACCATGGTGATGAACACGCCGTTCCAGCCCCACCTATCCGCGATCCACCCGACGCCGGTCCCCGCAATGGCGGACCCGAAGACATACCCGAAGAACCCCGTGAAGCCCGCCGCCGTCCCGGCCGCCTTCTTCGGGACCAGGTCGAGCGCATGCAACCCGATGATCATGATGGGGCCGTAGATCAGGAACCCGATGGCGATGAGCGCGGCGTAATCGATCCACACAGGCCCATGCAGGTTGAACCAGTAGACGACGACCGCGACGAGCGTCAGCCCCATGAAGAGAATCGTTGCCGGCGCGCGCCGGCCGCCGAAGACCTTGTCCGAGACCCACCCGCACACAATCGTGCCCGGGATGGCCGCGTACTCGTAGAGGCTCCACGCCAGACTCGACTGCTTGAACGAATACCCCTTCGCCCCTTCCAGATACGTGGGGATCCAGTTCACGACGCCGTAGCGGACGAAGTACACGAAGGCATTCGCGATGGCAATCGCCCACAGGTACCGGTTGTTCAGCACGTGCTCGAGCAGAATCTCCCGGACGGTGAACGTTCGTTCGTGATCGGCGGTGTAATCGCTTCGGTAGTCGTTCCGGTATTCCTCGATGGGCGGCAGCCCGCGCGACTGCGGCGTGTCCTGCAGCAGGAAGAACACCACGACCGCGACGACGGCCGCAATCGCCGCGTTGAAGTAGAACTTCGCCCCCCAGTCGTGGAACAGGACCACGCCGGCGAGCGCCAGGTTCGCGACGAGCGCCCCGCCCACGTTGTGGGCCACGTTCCAGCTCGAGACGACCAGGCCGCGTTCCCGCGTGCTGAACCAGTGCACCATCGTCTTGCCGCACGGGGGCCAGCCCATGCCCTGGACCCAGCCGTTC
>JANPJN010000274.1:0-1593 GCA_031425515.1 Acidobacteriota bacterium
GAATGCCATTCAGGCGCGCTCCCAACTGCGCTACAGGCCCGTCGAGGGAAGGAGCAAACTCTCATTCTACCCAATTGCGCCCGCCGCGGTCAAAGCTCCGCGCGCGGCAGGCCGTCGTAGTCAGCCGGCGTATCCACATCCCCGAGCACGCCCGGGTCATCCACCTCGACATCGATGACCCAGGCGGCGTGCGCACGCAGGACCGAACGTGCGCCGACCGTCGGATCGGCATGCCGCAACGCGTCGAACGCCAGCCGGCCGAAGACAACAGGATGGCCATGGCGGCCGCCGTGTTGCGCCCGCACGATCGCGGCCCCCCCGGCCCGAAACCGGGCGAGGAGCGCCGCGACGGTGCCAGGCCGGATGAGAGGCGCATCGACGGGCACGACGACGACGGCGCTGACGCCGGGACGATCCGCCGCCGCGAGGCCCGCCAGCACGGACGACAACTGGCCGCTGTCCGCCGCGGGGTTCTCGATATACCTCGCCCTCAAGGGGAGCGCGTCCACCTCCGCCCGCAGCGCCTCGTCTTCGGGACGCCCGACGATGAGCGCTTCCTCCGCGCCGCCGCGACAGAGTGCCGCCGCGGCGCAGTGCACGAACGTCAGCCCCCCAGCGCCGAACCGGAGCAGCGCCTTCGGCCGCCCCATCCGCACGGACCCCCCGGCCGCCAGCACGATGCCCGGAATCACCCTGGCAGTGTACGGCACGCCCGCACCTATAATGAGCCGCGTTGGCGACACCGGAGGGGAGCCGATGCCGGTGCCCCGCATCGCACGCTCCCCGGGCGCTGGCGACGCCCGGACCCGGCAGACGCCACGCCAATCGCACACACGAGAGGTCGAGAATGACGACTACACCGAGCGAGATCACACGGCGTCGGCTGCTGCGAACGCTGGGCGCCGCTGCAGGCGCAGCCGTCGCGATGCCTCGGGTGCTGAGCGGACAGTCGCCGCAGGGCGGCACGCTCTCGGCACCGACGGTCGTCTCGATCCCCCCGCGCGACTTCGGTCCGAACGCACCCCCGACGACCTATTTCGCGGACCCCGACGTGCTGACGATCGATCCAG
The DNA here is from genome assembly GCA_031425515.1 of Acidobacteriota bacterium. GTDB lineage: Bacteria > Acidobacteriota > Vicinamibacteria > Vicinamibacterales > 2-12-FULL-66-21 > JALZOC01. The sequence goes on from JANPJN010000274.1 coordinate 1,071, forward strand.
CCTTCAACGGCCTGATCCAGCCGAACACGTCAATCAAGCGGCTGTGGACGGGCGCGCTCTGGACGGAAGGGCCCGCGTGGAACAGTCAGGGGCGCTATCTGCTGTGGAGCGACATCCCGAACAACCGTCAGCTCCGCTGGATGGAAGACGACGGCCACGTCTCGGTGTTCCGAAGCCCCTCGAACAACAGCAACGGCAACACGTTCGATCATCAGGGCCGCCAGATCGCCTGCGAGCACCTGACGCGGCGAGTGGTGCGGTACGAGCACGACGGCTCGATCACCGTGCTCGCTGACGCCTATCAGGGCAAGCGCCTCAACTCGCCGAACGACGCAGCCGTGCACAAGGACGGCGGCATCTGGTTCACCGATCCCCCGTATGGCGGGCAGTTGTACGAAGGGGCGCCCGACGCCGCCGGAGGCCCGACGAATCGGGAGGGCCGCCTGAACCCGCGCGCGGGACAGCCGCCGGAGATCGGCACCTTCAAACGGGAGCTTCCGACCAGCGTCTACCGGATCGACCC
>JANPJN010000275.1:0-14081 GCA_031425515.1 Acidobacteriota bacterium
CTCACGACCTTCGCCCGGCGGCACAAGCTGCCGATGATCACGGTCGCGGAGCTGATTCGCTACCGCATGCAGACGGAGGCGCTCGTGCGCCGGGTCGCGGCCGCCGATCTTCCGACCGTGAACGGCGACTTCCACGTCATCGCGTACGAGAGCGGGATCGACCGCGAGACCCACGTGGCGCTCGTCAAAGGCGAGATGGGCGACGGCGAGCACGTGCTCGTGCGCGTCCACTCACGCTGCCTCACGGGCGACGTCTTCCACTCGGAGCGGTGCGACTGCGGGCCTCAACTCGACGCCGCGCTGGAGCGGATTGCGGCGGAGGGGCGGGGGGTGCTCCTGTACCTCAACCAGGAGGGGCGGGGCATCGGCATCGCCAACAAGATTCGCGCCTACGAACTGCAGGATCAGGGGCTCGATACCGTGGAGGCGAACGAGCGGCTCGGCTTCAAGGCCGACCAGCGGGATTACGGCATCGGCGTGCAGATCCTCAAGGATCTCGGCGTGCGCAGCATGCGCCTGCTGTCGAACAACCCGCGAAAGCTCGTCGGGATCGAAGGCTACCAGTTGTCGGTCTCCGAGTGGCTGCCGCTCGAGATCCCCGCCTCGGATACGACCCGCCGCTACCTCAAAACCAAGAAGGACAAGCTCGGCCACAGGCTCACCTCGGTTTGACACTTCCGCCCTCCTTCAGCTACGATAAACGTTTGCGCGAGAAGCTTTTAGAGCCGCGGGTAGTCCATGCTTGAATCCCTCAGCGACCGCCTCCAGGGGGTCTTCCGATCCCTGCGGGGCGAAGTCCGCCTCACGGAAGCGACCGTCGAAGCGGCGCTGCGCGAAATCCGGATGGCGTTGCTCGAGGCGGACGTCAACTTCAAGGTCGTCAAGGCGTTCATCGATCGGGTTCGCGACCGCGCCGTGGATCAGGAGGTGCTCAAGAGCCTCACCCCTGCGCAGCAGGTCGTGCGCATCGTGCGGGACGAGATGCTCGCGCTCTTCGGCGACACCGCGGGCGGGTTGCCCGCCTCGTCGGCGCACCCGCGCGTCATCCTGCTCCTGGGCCTCCAGGGCTCGGGCAAGACGACGACGGCCGGGAAACTCGGACGCTGGCTGGCGAAGCAGGGCAAGCACCCGCTGCTCGTGTCGACCGACGTTCGGCGGCCGGCGGCGATTGCGCAGCTGAACGTCGTCGCCCAGCAGGCGGGCGTGCGTGTGCACGACCCGGCCGGTGATCTGGATCCCGTGCGGCGCGCGAGCGGCGCGATGGCCGAGGCGCGCAACAGCGGCTTCGACACGCTCATCGTCGACACCGCGGGCCGGCTGCACATCGACGATGAGCTGATGGAAGAACTGCAGGCCATCAGCGCGGCGGTCGGGCCGACCGATCGGCTGTATGTGGCGGACGCGATGACGGGGCAGGACGCGATCAAGAGCGCCGGAGAGTTCAACCGGCGGATCGGCATCAGCGGCGTCGTGCTGTCGAAGATGGACGGCGATGCGCGCGGGGGCGCCGCCCTGTCCGTGGTCGGCGTCGTCGGTGTGCCTATCGCGTTTGTCGGGAGCGGGGAGCGGCTGCAGGACCTCGAGCCCTTCCATCCGGACCGCGTGGTATCGCGGGTGCTCGGGATGGGAGACGTGCTGTCGCTCATCGAGAAGGCCGAGGAGGCCGTCTCGGCCGAGGATGCGGCGAAGCTCGAGCGCAAGCTGCGCCAGGACGACTTCACCCTCGAGGATTTCCGCGATCAGTTGCGGACCATCAAGAAGATGGGGCCGATCGAGCAGATCCTCGGGATGCTGCCCGGTATGGGCAATATCAAGGAGCTGGCGGCGAATCGCGAGAAGATCGACGACAAGCAGCTGGATCGGGTCGAGGCGATCATCAATTCGATGACGGCGCACGAGCGGCGCAACCATCAGCTGATCAGCGGCAGCCGGCGCAAGCGGATTGCCAGGGGCAGCGGGACGTCGGTAGAAGAGATCAACCGTCTGCTCAAGCAGTTCGTGCAGATGAAGAAGATGCTGAGGCAGATGGGCGGCATGGCTGCGATGGCGGGCAAGAAGAAGGGCGGCGGCCTCGGCATGATGAAGGGGCTGATGGGGCGGTAGGAGCGAGCTGGCGGCCGAGGGCTGACAGCTGAGAGCTGAGAGCTAGAAGGATCAAGATGTTAGCAATTCGTTTGAGGCGGACGGGTTCGAAGAAGCGGCCGTTTTTCCGCGTGGTGGTCACCGACTCGCGCACGGCGCGCGACAGCAGCTTCGTGGAGGTGCTCGGGCACTACAACCCGCGCACCCGGCCCGAGACGCTCGATATCAAGCGCGATCGGCTGGAGCACTGGCTGAAGCTCGGCGCCACGGCGTCTGACACCGTGCGCACGCTGGTGGCGCGGATGCCCCCGGTTGCGCCGGTCGGCGAGGCGGCGGCGGAACAACCCGCGTCGTGAGCCGCAGCCGGGACGTGGTCGAAGTCGTGGCGCGGGCACTGGCCGACCGCCCGGATGCGGTTCGGGTGGTGGAGCGCGAACACGGTGGCCAGACGCTCGTCGAGCTATTCATGGCGCCTGGAGATCTGGGCCGCGTGATCGGCCGCCAGGGACGGACGGCAGCGGCCCTGCGCACGCTGGTGGCGGCGGCCGCCGACCTCGAAGGCATCAAGGCCACGGTGGAGTTCCGGGACGAGCCGTGACGGCCCGCGAGGTGCTGCTGGTCGGCCGGGTCGCGCGGCCGCACGGCCTGCGCGGGCACGTCTACGTGAATCCGGAAACCGATTTTCCCGCGGATCGCTTCAGGGTCGGGCAGGTGCTGCTGGTGGGCGGGGAAGGGCAGGCCGTGCCCCGGGGGATTCGCGAGGTCCGGTTCCACCAGGGGCGTCCGATCGTGGCGTTCGACGGGGTGGACACGATGGACGGCGCAGAGGCGCTCGCGGGACTGGACGTCTGGGTGCCGCGCGATGCGGTCGACCCGCTGCCTGACGGCACCTTCTACCGGCACGACCTCATCGGCTGCGAGGTCCTGGGCGCCGACAACGCCGTCATCGGGCGCGTCACGGCGGTCGAAGGGACGCTCGACCGCAGCTATCTGGTGGTGGACGGGGATGTGATGCTGCCGCTCGTCGAAGGCATCTGCGTCAACGTCGATACGGCGGCGCGGCGGATCGTCGTGCAGCCACCCGCGGGGCTGCTCGAACTGTATCGATCGTGAAGGCGCGGTGAAGATCGACGTCGTCACCATCTTTCCGCAGATGATCGCGGCGCCGCTCGCCGAGGGCATCGTCTCGCGGGCGATCGCGCGGGGTCTGATCGACCTGCGGGTGCACGACCTGCGGGATCACACGACGGACCGTCACCGGGTCGTGGACGACATGCCGTTCGGCGGCGGACCGGGGATGGTGCTGAAGGCCGAGCCGCTGTTCAATGCCGTCGCGCACATCAGGGCGGAGCGGGGGCAGCCGGACGCGGTCATCCTGACGACGCCGGATGGCCGCCGGTTCACGCAGGGTGAGGCGTCCCGGCTGGCCGGCCTCGGGCACGTCGTGGTGCTGTGCGGACGGTACGAGGGGGTTGACGAGCGGGTGCGGACGCATCTGGCGACCGAGGCGCTGTCGATCGGGGATTACGTGGTGTCGGGCGGGGAATTGCCCGCGCTCGTGATGGTGGATGCGGTGGCCCGGCTCGTGCCGGGCGTGGTGGGAGACGAGGGGTCGGTGGCGCGCGATTCGTTCTCGCGCGGCCTTCTCGACTATCCGCAGTACACGAGACCGGCGTCGTTGCAGGGGCTGGACGTGCCGCCGGTGCTGCTGTCAGGGCATCACGGCGAGATCGAGCGATGGCGCCGGAGGGAAGCGATGCGGCGCACATTCGAGCGGCGGCCTGACCTGCTGGCGGGGCTTGCGCTCGATGCCGACGACGCCGCGATGCTGGAGGAGTTGCGCCGGAGCGGGCGCGAGTAGCGCCACGCGAGGCGGGGGCGCCGCACCGGGGCGGGCATGGCAGGGAACGCGGCCCGGCAGCGGGGCGCGCAGTGGAATCAAGAAGGAGTGAGTGCGATGAATGCGGTTGAAAGCGTCGAGCGGCTGAACATGGTCGAGCGCCCGGCGATCAAGCCTGGCGATACCGTCAAGGTCCACGTCAAGGTGCGTGAGGGCGACAAGGAACGCATCCAGATCTTCGAGGGCATGGTGATCGGGATGCATCGTGGCGGGTCGCGCGCGACCTTCACCGTCCGGAAGGTGTCGTTTGGCCAGGGCGTCGAGCGGATCTTCCCGCTGCACTCGCCCATCATCGACAAGATCGATGTGATTCGCACCGCCCGCGTGCGGCGCGCCAAGCTGTACTTCCTGCGCGAGCTGAAGGGCAAGGCCGCGCGCATGAAGGACGTGACGCAGAAGAAGCCCACCGCGTAGGTCGGGCGGCGTCTGTGGTGAAGGTGCGCGCGTTCAGGACGCTCGAGAACAGCATCCGGCGGCTGGGATTTCACCTGGTGGCCGGCGTGGACGAGGTTGGCCGGGGGTGCCTGGCCGGCCCTGTCATCGCCGCCGCCGTCATTCTCGATCCGGACCGCTACATCCCCCGCATCGGCGACTCGAAGACGATCACCGCCGCCGGGCGGGCGGCCCTCTACACGAAGATCACGCGGGGCGCGCTCGCCTGGGCCGTGGCCGGGGCGGGCATCCACGAGATCGACGCCGTCAACATCCATCGGGCCTCCCTGCGCGCGATGCGGCGTGCCGTGCTGCAGCTGGTCCCTCTGCCAGACTTCGTGCTGGTGGACGCCTTCCTGGTGCCGGAGATTCCCATGGCCCAGCGCGCCGTGGTCCACGGCGACGCGCGGTGCACGGCCATCGCGGCCGCCTCGATTGTCGCCAAGGTCACGCGCGACCGGATGATGCTGGAGCTCCACGCGACCGATCCCCGCTACGGGTTCGACCGGCACAAGGGCTACGCCACCCGCGACCATCTGGACGCCGTCTCCCGCTTCGGGTATTCCGACGCCCACCGCCGTTCGTTCCGCCCTCAAACCCTCTTTGATAGGATGGAAGGGTAAGCCCCCCGAGCGCGTTCGTCCCCAGGGAGAGAACCTCGTGCCCCTCGACCGCGAAGACACGCTGAAAAAGGCCGAAAAGCTGCTTCGGCAGGGTCGCCTCGACCAGGCCATCGCGGAATACCTCCGCGTGGTCGAGGATCAGCCGCGCGACTGGAATACGGCCAACACACTCGGGGATCTGTATGCCCGCGCCAGTCAGCCCTCGAAGGCCACCGCGCAGTACACCCGCATCGCGGAGCACTTCTTCGCGGACGGGTTCTACCCGCGGGCGGCCGCGATCTACAAGAAGATCCTGAAGCTGGTGCCCGACGATGAGTCCGCGCAGTTGCAGCTCGCGGATATCTCGGTCCGTATCGGGCTGCTCAAGGACGCCAAGACCTACTACGGGGCCGTCGCCGCGCGGCGGCGCGCGAAGGGGGATGTTCGGGGCGCGGAGGAGATCGTCCTGCGGCTCGGGGGGGTGGACCCGGCCGACTTCGACGCCAGAGCCGCGGCGGCGCGGGTCATGGCCGGGGCAGGCGACGTGGAGGGCGCGGCGGCGAAGTTCCGCGAGATGCAGGCGGACCTTCTGGAGAAGGGGCGCGAGGCGGAGGCGCTGGACGCGCTGCGGGAAGCGGTGCGGCTCAATCCCTCCGACACCGACGGGCGGTCGCTGCTCGCGAAGGAGGCCCTGGCGGCCGGGGATGCGGCCGCGGCTCGCGGGTACCTGGATCGGGAGACCGCGGGGGAGGATCCCGCGCTCCTCATGGCGCTCGTCGACATCGAGCTGGGAGCGGGGGACACGGCCGCCGCTGCCGGGCTGCTGACGCAACTCCTGGCGCTGGCGCCGGAACGTCAGGAGGAAATCCTCGGCCGGGCATGGACGCTCGTCCCCGCCGGTTCCGAGGCGGCCTTCACCATCGCGGACGCCGTCGTGGACCGAGCCATCGGCGCGGCGGAGTTCGATCGGGCCGCGGCGATTCTGCGTACCTTCGTCGAACACGTCCCCGGCCACATCCCCTCCCTGCTGAAGCTCGTCGAGGTGTGCGTGGACGGCGGGCTCGAAACAGAGATGTACGAGACCCAGGCGCAGCTGACCGACGCCTACCTGGCGGTGTCGCAGGCCGCCGAGGCGCGCGTCATCGCCGAGGACCTGGTCGCACGGGAGCCGTGGGAAGCGGCGCACATCGAGCGGTTTCGCCGCGCGCTCGTGATGCTCCGGGTGCCGGAGCCCGACAGTGTCATCGCCGAGCGCCTCAGTGGGCAGACCCCGTTCGTGGCGACCGACCGGTTCTGGGATCCGGTCCCCGGCGAAGTGATCCTGCCGCACGCCGCCGTTCCGGCCGCTGCGCCTGTCGTGGCGCCGGCCCCGTCGCCTCCGGTGCCCGAGCCCAGGCCGTCGCAGACCGCCGCGTCCGGCAGCGCGAGCCGGGAGTCTCTGGAGTTCGACCTCACGACCATGCTCGGCGATCTCGAAGGCGATGCGGAACGTCCCGAGCCAGTGGCGCCGGCCCGCACGGCCGGCGAGAGCCTGGATGCCGTGTTCGGAGGCATGCGGGACGATGCGGCGCGAAAGGGAGGCGCCGATCAGTCGGCGCGACTGATGACCATCGCCCGCACCTATCTCGAGATGGGGATGGTCGAGGAAGCCATGCAGGCGTTCGCCGGCGCGTCCCGGGCCCCGGAGCAGCACGAGGAGAGCCGGTCGCTCATGTACGACCTGGCGGTCGCTCTCGAGAAGTCGGGCGAGAACTCCCGTGCCCTTGCCCTGCTGCGTGAGCTGCAGGCGGAGGCCGGCGACTACCGCGACAGCGGTGCCCGGGTCGCTCGCCTCGCCCGCGTACAGGCGGGAGGCTGATATCTCCTTCTTTTCGCGGTTGCTGTTCGCGGTGTACTTTCTCGAGGCGGGGTTCGTTCTGATCATGGCCCCCTGGTCGGTCTTCTGGGAGCGAAACATCCTGGCCGGCATGATGCCTGGCATCGAGCGGGTGGCGGCAAGCGCGTTTGCGCGCGGGGCCGTCACGGGTGTTGGCGCCGTGACTGCCATTGCGGGGCTCGTGGAGCTTGCCGGCATCTTCCGGGCGCGCGGCGGGCGGCAGCCGCAGGCAGGCCGGAATGTCGAAGCCTAGCCCGGCCGCGCTCGGCCGGCCGGTGCTCTGCCTGGTGACCGGGCGGTCGGGGAGCGCCGAGGCGCTGGTCGCCCGCGCGGCCGGCGCGGCGCGGGCGGGAGTGGACCTCATCCAGCTTCGCGAGCCTGGCCTCGACGGGCGTCGTCTGCTGGCCCTCACGCGGGATCTGGCCGCTGCGGTCCTCGGCACCGGCGCACGGCTGGTCGTGAACGATCGGCTCGACGTGGCCCTCGCCGGCAGGGCGGCAGGCGTGCATCTGCGCGGCGACTCGTACGGTGCGGCCGAGGTCAGGCGCCTGGCGCCTGCGGGATTTCTGGTGGGCCGCTCCGTGCACTCCGAGGCTGACGCGGTGCGCGCCGAGGCGGACGGCGGCTGCGACTATCTGATCTTCGGCACGGTGTTCGAATCGCCCGGCAAGCCCCCCGGCCATCCGGTCGCCGGCCTGGACGCGCTCCGCCGGGTCTGTGCCAGGGTCCGTCTTCCAGTGCTCGCCATTGGGGGCATGAGTGTGGCGGCCGCCGCCGCTGTGCGCGACGCCGGGGCGGCCGGCATCGCCGGCATCGGCCTCTTCCAGGAGGACCGTGATGTCGCGGAGACCGTGAACGCGCTGCGGTCGGCGATGGCCGGCGGACGGAGGGAGGTCAGGTAACGGCGTGATGGATACAGGTGTCCGCTCTCCCCTGGTGGAGTTCTTCAAGCGCGGCGAGGTCGCGCGCGACGTGCGGCTGCTCGCCGCCGAAGGCACGTTCGCGCCGCGTCCGCACGATCAGATCGCGCTGCTCGCGTTGTTGTCCGACGACGCGGACCTCGAGGTTGCCGCGACGGCGAATCGGACTCTCGACTCTCTGCCTGAGGGGCCGCTCAGGGCGTTTCTCGCGCGGGCGGACGTGCCGGCGCCGATGCGCGACTTTTTTGCCGCGAGAGGCGTGCTTCCCGCTGCGGTGCCGGCCGTCGAGGCGGAGGCCCCGCTCGTCGATGCGGCGCCCGATGCAGCGGCTGTCGTGGAGACCCTCGCCGCCCCTGACGCGGAGGAGGAGACGCAGGTGCTCGCCTCGCTGCCCATTGTCGAGCGCATGAAGCTGGCGATGAAGGGAACGAAGGGGCAGCGGGCCCAGCTGATTCGCGACTCCAACAAGCTCGTCGCGGCCGCGGTGCTGAGCAGTCCAAAGCTCACCGAGAGCGAAGTGGAAGCGTTCGCGAAGATGGCCAACGTCAGCGAAGACACGCTGCGGACCATCGCCACGAACCGGACCTGGACCAAGAACTACGGCGTGATCGCGGGTCTGACGCGCAACCCCAAGACGCCCGCGGCCATCTCGATGCAGATGCTGCAGCGGCTCAACGAGCGCGACCTGAAAATGCTCTCGATCGATCGCAACGTCCCGGAAGCCGTTCGGCTGGCCGCGCGCAAGTTCGTCCGGCCGAAGTAGCCACGCCGCTACGACCGGTCGGGCCCGCGCCTGAACTCCTTGCGCATCTCGGCGAGGCCTTCCATATAGACCGCCGCGCGGTGCCGGTCCTCTTCCGGCATCGCCTTGAGCAGATCGATCGCCCGGTCGAAGTCGCGGTCGATGGTCGTCCGCGTGGCCTTGTAATACAGCGTCTTGATGGCGTCGAGTCTGTCGGCGGGCATCATCCGTCTCCTGTCAGATGCGGTGGCGGCGCAGGCCTGCACGGAAGGCGGCCACGGGCCGTGTGTTGAGGATGTCGGTCGCGGTCAGCCCGGCGCGCCTCGCGACGGTCACCCCCCAGCGAATCGCGTCGAGCCCTCCCGGCGCATGGGCATCCGACGAGACGACGATCCGGGCGCCCATCGAGCATGCGAGCCGGGCGTGGATGTCGTTCAGGTCGAGGCGCTCCACCTGGCTGTTGATCTCGAGCGCGACGCCTGCGCGGGCGGCCGAGCCGAAGACCTGTTCGACATCGAAGGCATAGGGGGCGCGCTTCAGCAGCCGGCGGCCGGTCGGGTGCGCGACGATGTCCACCCATGGGCAGGCGATGGCGCGCAGCAGCCGATCGGTCATCTGCGACGGATCCTGTCCGAACGCCGAATGGACCGACGCGATGACGAAATCGAGCTGCGCGAGGCACTCGTCGGCGAGGTCCATGCTGCCGTCCGGCCGGATATCGCACTCGATGCCGGCCAGGACTGTGATCCCGTCGAGCCGTTCGCTGAGCGCGCGGATGGCGCGCGCGTGGGCGAGCGCCCGCTCCTCGTCCAGGCCGTTGGCCATGGCGAGTCCCTGGCTGTGTTCGGTGATGCCGATGTAGTCGAGGCCCGAGGCGCGCGCCGCCAGCGCCATCGTCTCGGCGTCAGCGCGGCCGTCGCTTGCCGTCGTATGCATGTGGAGATCTCCGCGGAGGTCTGCCCGCTCGACGAGGTGCGGCAGGGTGCCCGCCTCCGCCGCGGCGATCTCTCCTCGATGCTCCCGAAGCTCCGGCGGCACGAACGCCAGGCCGAGCGCGCCGTAGATGTCGGCCTCCGATTCTCCCGCGACCTTCGTGTCGTCGGCGACGCGGAACAGGCCGTACTCATTGAGCTTCAACCCCCGCTGCGCCGCGCGGTCGCGCAAGGCGATGTTGTGCGCCTTTGAGCCGGTGAAGTACTGCAGGCCGGCGCCGAGGCTCTCGCGCGGCACGAGCCGCAGGTCGGCCTGGAGGCCTCCGCGCAGCAGCACGCTCGACTTCGTCGCCCCCCGGCCGAGCACGCGGTCGATCAGCGGTCCGGTGGTGAATCGGTCCATGAGCTCCGAAGGCGCGCCGGCCGCCAGGATGTCGAGATCGCCGCAGGTATCGCAGCCCCGCCTGAGGCTGCCGACCACGTGAATGTCGGCGTCGGGGGCGGCGGCCTGAAGATTCGCGACGAGCGCGGCGGCTGCGGCGTGTGCGTCGGCCAGCAGCGTCCGGCCCGCGAAGCGCTGGCGCTCCTCGAGCGCCTTGAGCATGAGCGCCTCCTTCCGCGCGCCCATGCCCTTCAGCCCACGGATGCGTCCGTCGCGCGCGGCGCGCTCGAGGTCGTCCAGCGATTGAATGCCGAGCGCGCCGTACAACCGCGCCACGGTTTTCGGCCCGACGCCCTGCAGCCGCAGCAGATCCAGGATGGTCGGCGGAAACTGCCGCAGGAGCTCCTGGTGGTACTCACAGGCGCCCGTGTCGAGCAGCTCCGCAATCTTCGCGGCGAGGTCCTTGCCGATTCCCGGAATGGCCAGCCGGTCGGCGGGAGACAGCGACGCGAGGGGTTCAGCGAGATGGCCGATCGTGTCCGCGGCATGGCGGTACGCCCGGATCTTGAACGGGTTCTCCTCACGAATCTCGAGCAGGTCGCCGATCTCCCGCAGCACGCGCGCGAGCGCGGCGTTATCCATCCGTCTGTCTCCCACCGGTCCTCGACTGCGCGCGCGGCACGGCGCAATTATAGGCAGCGGGGGCATATAATCAGCAGCCATGTCGTTGAAAGCGGTGCGCCGCGAGATCGGCCAGCTGGCAATCGCCGGGTTTGCGGGTCACGAGATTCCGTCGGACCTGCGCCGCGTCTCCCGTGAGTTCGACCTCGGCGGCATCATCCTGTTCGCCCGGAACGTGGCGGAGCCCGAGCAGGTGGCCGAGATCGCGCGTGACGCCCGCTCGCTGACGATCGAGCTCCCGCTGTGGGTCAGCACGGACCAGGAAGGCGGGCGGGTCGCGAGGCTCAAGTCGCCCTTCACCATCTGGCCGCCGATGCGGACCCTGGGCCGCAGCGGCGACGAGCGACTCGCGGAGCGCTTCGCCGGCGCACTGGCGGAGGAGCTGAAGGCGGTGGGCATCTCGCTCGACTTCACGCCGGTGCTCGACATCCTCACCAATCGCGACAATCCGGCGATTGGCGACCGCGCGCTCTCCGAAAGCGCCGACGCCGTGGCGCGGCTGGGATCGGCGATCATCCGGACGCTGCAGGCCGGAGGCATCGCCGCCTGCGGCAAACATTTCCCCGGGCACGGCGACACCTCCACGGACTCGCATCACGAGCTCCCGCTCGTCGAGCATCCGCCCGATCGCATCGACCGTGTGGAGCTCGTGCCGTTCAGAGCCGCCATCGAGGCGGACGTCGCCGGCATCATGACGGCGCACCTCCTCATCCCCGCCATCGACGCCGAGCATCCCGCGACTCTGTCGCACGCCGTGGTCACCGGCATGCTGAAGGAGTCGCTCGGGTACCGCGGCGTCGTGTTCAGCGACGATATCGGCATGGGGGCGATCAGCGCCCGCTACGGAACGCCCGAGGCCACGGTGGCGGCGATTGCGGCGGGCTGCGACGTCGTGCTGATGTGCGGCATCGATCACGAGGTGCAGATGCAGGCGCTCGAGGCCCTGGTGCACGCGGTGGAGGACGGCACGCTGCCGCTGGCCCGCGTCGAAGACGCGCTTGCGCGGCATCGCCGCGCCAAGGAGCGGTTCCTCGCCTCACCCCGGCCCCTGCCGCTCGCGGGCGCGCCGCTCCGGGCCGTGCTCGGGCGCGACGAGCACCAGACGGTCGCCGCCGAGATGGCGAGGTTCGCCTAACCGCATGCGCAAGCCGCGGGCCCTCCGCGCGGGGGACCGGATTGCGATCGTCGCCCCCGCGAGCCCGTTCGCGCGTGAAGGCTTCGACAAGGGGGTCGCCGAGCTCCAGGCCCTGGGATTCGACCCGGTGTTCGACGAGAGCGTCTTCGACCGGCGCTCCTATCTCGCCGGCACGGCCGACTCCCGGGCGGCGGCTTTTCGGAACGCCTGGATGGACCCCTCGATTGCCGCCATCGTCGCGGCGCGCGGCGGGTACGGCAGCGTCCACCTGCTGCCGCTCCTGGACGCCCGCGACTTCCGGGGCACACCCAAGGCGTTCATCGGCTACAGCGACACCACCACGCTGCTGACCTGGTTGAACCAGGCGTGCGGCGTCGTCGCGTTCCATGGCCCCATGCTGGAAGGACGGCTCGCGCTCGGCGAGGCAGGTTACGACCGGGAGTCGTTCCTGCGCTGTCTCTGCCAGACGGCCCCGATGGGGATGGTCGCGCATCCCCTCCTCGAGGTGCTGAAACCGGGAGAGGCCGCCGGCGCGCTCGTCGGCGGGACGATCACCAAGCTCACGGCGTCGCTCGGCACTCCGTACGCGTTCAATCCGCCAGACGGCTGCATCCTCTTTCTCGAGGATGTCGCCGAGCGGCCGTACCGCATCGACCGCATGCTGACCCAGTTAGGGCTGGCGGGCATTCTGGAACGCGCATCAGGACTGGTCTTCGGTTCGATGCTCCAGTGCAGCGAGCCGGGAGGCGCGCCGTGCGCCCGGGACGTCGTCGCCGACATGCTCGCCGGGTTTGCCGGCCCCATTCTCTACGGGCTCCCGTCCGGCCACACGGACGGTCCCGGGATCACGCTGCCGTTTGGCGTCCACGCTCGCGTCCTCGCGGGACGCGAGCCGCAGCTCGTCATCGACGAGGCCGCCGTCGTCGATACCATCGGGTGAAAGGGTCCAGCCGTCTTCATGAAACGCATCCATCTCATCGGCGTCTGCGGGACGGCCATGGCCACGCTCGCCGCCCTGCTCAGAAGCCGCGGCTACGACGTGCGCGGATCGGATCAGAATGTGTACCCGCCGATGAGCGACTTCCTGCTGAAGCAGGAGATCACGACGCTCCAGGGGTATAGCGCCGATCACATCACCCCCGAGATCGATCTGGTGGTCATCGGCAACGCCATTTCCCGCGGCAACCCTGAGCTGGAGGAAGTGCTGGATCGGAAGATCCGGTACTGCTCGCTGCCCGAGGCCGTGCGCGATCATTTTCTGTGGGCCGCACGATCCGTGGTGATCGCGGGGACGCACGGCAAGACGACGACCACGTCGCTGGCGGGCTGGCTCCTGACGCACGGCGGTGCGGACCCCAGCGTCTTCATCGGCGGCATCGCCGAGAACTTCGAAAGCAGCTACCGGGTGGGAGGCGGGCGCGAGTTCGTGATCGAAGGGGACGAGTACGACAGCGCGTTCTTCGACAAGACGGCCAAGTTCCTCAAGTACCTCCCGGACATCGCCGTCGTCAACAACATCGAGTTCGATCACGCCGACATCTATCCCGACCTCGACGCGATTCGCCTGGCGTTCAGGCGCTTCGTGAATCTCGTGCCGCGCCGCGGTCTCCTGCTGCTCGGCGCCGACAATGCGGATGCGCTGGCGCTCCGCGCGCATGCCCGCTGCCGGGTGGAAACGTTCGGCCTGTCGGAGGGGGCCGACTGGCAGGCGCACGACCTGCGGACGTCGGCCGCAGCCACGACGTTCGGCGTGCGGCGGGACAAGGTGTCGATCGGCACGTTCGAGCTGCCCATGCTGGGGACCTACAACGTCCGCAACGCGCTCGCCGCCATGGCGGTCGGCGCCGCGGCGGGGGTCCATGTCGAGACGATGGCCGAAGGGCTGCGGAAGTTCCGGGGGGTGCGGCGCCGGCTCGAACTGCGTGGAACGGCAGCGGGCGTGGCGGTCTACGACGATTTCGCCCATCATCCGACCGCGATCGGCGAGACGCTCGAGGGCGTGCGCTCGGCCTATCCGGACCGTCGCATCTGGGCGATCTTCGAGCCGCGATCGGCTACCTCCTGCCGCCGTATCTTCCAGTCGGAGTTCGTGCGTGCGCTGTCGAAGGCCGACCGCGTGATCCTTCCCGCGGTGTTCCGGTCCACGCTGCCAGAAGGCGAGCGCCTGTCGGCCGAAGCACTGGTCGAAGACCTGCGCAAGGGCCGGGTCGATGCCCGGTACGTGCCCGAGGTGGCCGACATCGTGAAGACGGTCGCCAGGGAGGCGCAGGCCGGCGATCTCGTCCTCGTCATGTCCAACGGAGGCTTCGACAACATCCATCAGAAACTGCTGACCGCGCTCGAGGCGCGGGCGTCGAAGCAGGAATGAGCACGCTCAGGATTGCACCGGCCGGCGAC